>CAMYLW010000089.1:6906-12791 GCA_947259475.1 Thermodesulfobacteriota bacterium | reverse complement strand
GAGAAAGCAAGAACCATTGCCCGTCTTTTTGCGGAAGATGGATTTCATGTGATTACCGGTGGTGGCCCTGGCCTGATGGAGGCAGCCAACCGGGGGGCGGCCGAAGGGGGCGCTAAGTCTGTAGGACTAAATATCCAGCTTCCCATGGAGCAGCAGCCAAATTCCTACGACAATGTCGTGCTGGACTTCAGATATTTCTTCATCCGCAAGGTGATGTTTGTAAAATATGCTCAGGCCTATGTGGTTCTCCCTGGCGGTTTTGGAACCCTGGATGAACTGTTCGAGGCGCTCACCCTCATTCAGACGGACCGCATTAAGCCATTTCCGGTAATTCTGGTAGGCAATGATTATTGGACAGGTTTAGTAAATTGGATACACGATAGGTTGTTGGAGACAGGAAAAATATCGCTGGAGGATCTGGACCTGATCCAGTTAGTGGATGACCCTGATGAGGTGGTGGCCGCGGTGAAGAGAATGGTTATAGTGTGAATTATCCGGGTTAATCTCCTGCCTCAATTTGGGAAAATTTCAGCTGACCTTCACCGGGTGTGATGTCTTGGCGCCCCTCAATTTGAATGTTTGCAGCGTATCGGTTCTCGAGTTTTAGAAGTTCGGCTCGTTTCTTGTTCAAGAGATAGTCAGCAACCTCCTTGGCAAAGTAGCCGTGCACCTGATTGGCTTTGCCGCGGCTGAGTTCCAACCAAATTTTTCGCAGATAGGTCAGAGCGGTGGCTTCAGTGGATCGAACCACACCGGTTCCGCTGCAGCGGAGGCAAGACACATACGAACTGGACTGCACAGAAGGACGCAGCCTCTGACGCGAGACCTCCATCAGGCCGAACTTGCTAATACGCCCCATCTCTGTTTTGGCCCTGTCTTTCTTAAACTCCTCCCGTAGAGCTATTTCCACCTGGCGAATATGCTTGCGATCCTTCATGTCAATGAAATCAATGACCACCAACCCGCCTAGATCGCGGAGGCGCAGTTGTCGCGGAACTTCGACCGCCGCCTCCATGTTGGTTTTGAAGGCGGTTTCCCCAAGTTTCTTCTCGCGGCTGGACCTGCCTGAGTTCACATCCACGGCCACCAGAGCCTCAGTAGTATCAATTACCACGAACCCTCCTGATTTCAAGTGAACCCTGTTGCTATAGATGGTCTCAATCTGGTTCTCAAGTTCATATTCGGCGAAAATGGGTCTCTTTTCCTTGTAGGGCTTGACCAACCAGCGATGGCGAGGCGAGACCACGGCCATAAAATCCTTGACCCGCTTGTAAACCTCTTTGTTGTCAACCTGGATTTTTTTGATGTTGGCGGTGAAATAATCCCTGATAGCACGGATTGTGAGGTCTCTTTCCTGATAGAGCAAGGTTGGAGCCTTCATTTCTTGGGCAGTGGCCTTGATATTCTTCCACAGCCGGAGCAGATAGCGGAATTTGCCGAGAAATGCCGCCGTGTTTGCTCCCAGGCATCAGTACGAGATAGCGGCCCGGCAAAGAGACATAGGTGGTCAGGAAAGCACCCTTGGCAGGAGTTGCTTCTTTTACCACTTGAACCATGAGTTCCTGGCCAGGCCGCAGGGCGTCTTGAATGCGAACGCGCTTTCCCTCTTCGGGCGGCTCATGTTGGTAGTATTCAGAGTGAATCTCCGGCAGCTGGAGAAAGCCGTTTTTTTCGGTACCGAAGTCAACGAAGGCGGCCTGGAGGCTAGGCTGAATATTGACCACCACTCCTTTGTAGATATTGCCCCGCGTGTTTTCGCGAGTGGTAGTCTCAATGTAGAACTCTTCCAGCTTTTTACCCGAGACAATGGCCAGGCGATATTCCTCCGGCTCCTCGGCATTAATTAGCATTTGTCGGCTCATGCTTTCCTTATGCCCACCTCCTTAGCACAAATTACTATCAATTTTCCTGCACAGATCTGTGAAGGGTTGAAGTGGAGGATAAGATAAACCAGGGGTGGGGGGAAAAGCAAGGGATTTAAAGCATAAAGCAAGATCAACTAAGCACTAGGAACTAGGCACCAAGAACCGAAGACTGATCCCAAAGGCGTTTCGTACTGGTGCCTAGTATTTAGTGCTCAGTGCCTAGTGTTCCCCTGCGCCAAGCGATTTTGCTGATGCTGTGTAGCCTGATACATAAAGGTGCGGATGATTGCCTCGAGGTTGGGTTGGTAGGTGCCGTCATAGGCGGCATCAATGTAAGGGATATTCCTTCGGTCCAGGATAGGTTTCAGAATGGCTGAACACATGGTACTGGGCATACAGGTGAAAGGAAATACATTGACGATTCCATCATAACCATGCAGGCAGTATTCCAGGGCGCCACCGATGCTAATGCCCGCTTCAGTGCCAATTTTGAAGGAAAAAAGGCGATCATTGTCAAGCTGCCTTTCTAAAGTACTGATCCTGTGATCTTCGTGGATGGGGAGATGTTTTCTCACCCTGCGGTAAACCTGATCCATACGGAAATACTGGTAGGCTAGTTCGGTGCGGTTTTTCAGCCAATTTCGAAAATGGCGCCGAAGACTCTTGAGATTCCGTTCCTTGAGGGCAAAAACGACCTCTCTTTTTGCCTTGAGCATATTGTCATAAGAGACATAGTTTATCCACTCGGCAATAGAGGCGTTTACCACCTCCCCGCCGTGACTCTCCAAGAGTTTGATAAGATCCTGGTTTGATTGTCGGTGACTGCGCAAGTAAATTTCGCCGACCATGCCGATGAGCGGTTTGGGCGGGATGCTCGGATCTATAAGATTTCTGGCTTTCTTGACTACCTGCTCCAGAGTGCTCAAGATACGGTGGAATCTCTTCTGGCGACCGTGGGTTTCCATTTCCTGGCACATGACGGAAAGGGCTTTTTCAAGATAGTCCTCTGCTATTCCTGCCTCTTGTTCATATGGGCGAGTGTGCCAAAGCGTACGATCGAGAACGTCGCCGATGACAAGGCCCACGTATGCACTTCTCCGGAAGTGTGTTCGCACTTCCGGCCCCATTAATCCTCCGAGAGAATAGGAATCTTCAGCGGTGATGGAGGTGATGCGAGTCTTGCTAAAGCCGTCCATTGAATCCATGACGATGCGGTGCAACTTGTTGTACATGCCGAATCGGCATGGGCCGCCGGATTCCGCCATGAAATAGAGATAGTTCTCAGCTCTAAAAGCCTCTCCCAGCTTCTCTTTTTCGCGCTCTAGATGGTAAAGAACATCTCCTAGAGTAACCTGGCAAGGAAAGCATTCTTTGCCTGAAGTATACTGTTTGCCAAGTTGCAACCCCTTGTAGGTCTCCATAACCTGCGCATCGACACCGAAGCTTCTCATGGTGGCACCAACGAGATGACTCACGGTCCGACCCATTTCCGGCACCAGCAGTTTCTTGTTGGCCAGACTGAATTTACCAACTTTAGCTTTCAGTGATTCAAATGCGGTCATAGCTCACTTTCAGGGTCAGTAGTCAGTGGTCCGTTGTCAGTTGTCTAAAAGGCATAGAGCATGGAGCATAGGGCATAGGGTCAAAAGCTTTAGACACGAAATCTAGACATTTGTTTGACTGCCTACTGCCTGCTCAACCCTCCATGCCCTATCTTTTCTCAAATCCGCAATCCGCAATCCGCAATCCTAAATTCGAAATCGCCAAAGTGCTTAGTGCCTAGTTGAAATAGCTGCCTGCCTGTCCCACCTGTCTCGCGCGGAGTCGCGGGGAGCTTATCGCGGGGCTGACTTCTGTCCTCTGCCTTCTGTCTTTTTGCTACGGACGACGGACAACAAACAACGGACAGATTCCTTAAGAAGCGCGACACTTCATTTTCTGCCAGTTGCTAAGGGTTTGGTTGTGCTCATTCTGGATTACGTTCTTGAATGCTTCCAACCTGGTTACCACTCCTGCCACCGCACTGTGTTCGTCCAGCTCCAGAATAAGATAGGGCTTTTCTCCCATGACGTGGCGATAGAAGTGTTCAATGAAGGAATCGGCGCCACAACTGAAATTGGTGAGGTGTATACCATAACAGCCGGAATGTGCTTTTATCAATTTGGCCGTTCGGAGAATCTGAGCTCCCAGGCCCCAGTACATATTGGGAAAATCGCTGAGATCGACACTCTCAGTGTCCAGAAAATCCTGGGGGATGGCCTTGATACCCAGCTTGGCCAAATTCTGCCCCAAGCGGAGGCTCAACCTTTCATCGTGAAGGTTGTAGGGGCGACCACTTACTGCGACCCAAAGATCGTTCGGTTGTAGTGATTGCAGAAAGGTGTGACCCTGCTGGACGAGATCGCGCTGGAAGGTCATTTGAATTTCCAAAGCTTCGCGATAGGCTCGATCAATTTGACGCTGGCTTAACCCAAACCTCTCCCCGAGGCTACGGTGAAGATCCAGGACGACCCGCTCCACCGGCTCTTTCAGGTAAAGGGTCGGAGAAATGAGGCTGGAAGGAGAGATGTTCAGGGCCGCACTAGCCATATACTGACTTCCTTGCACAAGCGGACAGAAGAAGCCGGCTTCCTCGGATTGAGGTGTAGTCAGGTTAATGGTGGTAGGAAGGAAAAGGTAGCGGGTCTGTCCCATGAGGGTTTTGACGTGACCTTGGAATACCTGAATGGGGTAGCAGGTCTCCGAGGTCATGGACTCAATGCCGGCCATGGCAATTTCCTGATCGGTCTTGGGAGAAAGAACAACGGCAAAGCCCAGCTTTGTCCAAAAATGGGACCAGAGAATGCTATGCTGCAACAGGTGCAGAGCCCGGGGAATACCTATAGTAGGCTTGCCGTCAAAAGACTCCTGGACTTGGTTGGCTGCTAAGCTCTGCGAGCGGAGTTCTGCCAGGTCCACGGAATTGCCTTTGAGGTAATCCAGCAAGAGGAGTTCGCGTTTCTTGAACCAGTCCTCTTCCTTCTCCTTCCTATCCCCCCTCATTTCATAACGGCCGCAGTCTCCTCCCCAGATACTCTTGCGTCCACCAAAGTCGTATATTTTTAGTTTGCACTCGTTGTGGCAGTTCTTATCAGCGCGACAGATCTTTTCTTTATTGGAGATGTTCGCTTGAAGCAGAGGATCTAAGCCAGGGAAGTCCGACCTGACAAATTCCGAGTTCACTCTCTTTTCCATGATGCTTAAAGCAGCGCCGTGGGCTCCGAGAACCTCTCGATGCTCTGGCATGATTATTTCTTGGTCAAGAACATTCTCAAAGGCGGCAACAATTCCCTTGTTCAGCGACGGTCCGCCGAGAAACATGATTCTCTTGCCGATCCTCCGCTTTTCCACTACGCGGTTGAGGTAGTTGTGGACGATGGCGTAGCAAAGTCCGGCGATCAGATCCTGCAAGCGGGCGCCTTTCTGAGCATAAGAGACCAAGTCAGATTCCATGAACACGGTGCAGCGTTCGGCCAAATTGATCGGGCTGTCGGAAGACAGGGCAATGTCCTGGAATTCTCTGACGATGTTTATGCTTAGTTTGTTGGCCAGCTCGTGGAGGAAACTTCCGGTTCCGGCGGCACATACCTTGTTCATATCGAAGTCCATGGGATTGCCTTGCTCAATCCAGATGTATTTGGAGTCCTGGCCGCCTATCTCAAAAACCGTGTCCACATCCGGGTCCCAGAGAACCGCTGCCCGGGCGTGGGTTGTAATCTCATCGATAATAAGATCAGCCTTGATAAAATCTCCTACCACATGTCGTCCCGATCCCGTAGTAGCGGTTCCAAGAAACTCAAGACCGTCGCCAAATTCCTCACGTATCCCTTCCAGGAGTTTCTGGGCCACTTCGATGGGCTTTCCTTGGGTTTGAACGTACTGCTTGTGGATAATGTTCTTGTTCGAATCCATGAGGACGGTCTTGGTAGTAGTGGAGCCGATGTCAACCCCCAGGAAAACTTGAAGCTTAGCACTGGGTGA
>CAMYLW010000089.1:0-6899 GCA_947259475.1 Thermodesulfobacteriota bacterium | reverse complement strand
CATGGTTTTTAGGGCAGTGAGATCGGGCTTGCCCTGTTGTTCTTGGCTACGAGCGAACCGTGCTGCTCCGAGTGCCCCCAGGGAGGTGTGGTGCGGGGGTACGGTCAACTGTGGGAAGTAGCGACGAAAGGCCTCCACCTGAAGGTCGTTGTTGGCGACACCGCCAATGAAAACTACCGGGCCCTGCACCTCTTGGCTTGCAACAATGGTGCTGATGTAATTGGCAGCATTGCCCTGATGGAGGCCAGCGATGATGTTCCCCAGCGGCTCACCTTTGTTCTGCAAGTGAATCATGTCTGACTTAGTAAAGACGGTGCAGCGACAGGCCACCGGGGCAGCACCGGTGCTCTCCCTGCCCCGAGCGATGAAGTTGGCCAGAATCTCGGAAATGTGTTCTTGACAAAATGAGATATTCTCGTCGTAAAGAAATGAAGAGAGCCGTTCTGCCTGTTGGTCAATAAAGGAGCCGGTCCCAGCAGCACAGGGCCCGTTCATGGCGAAAGACTTGAGGTACCATTGCCCGTTTTTGTGAGTGAGCAGATACAGGGCTGCATCTTGGCCTCCCATGGCGATAATGGCAGAGGCGTCAGGAACCAGATACAGTACACCTAGCACCTGGGTGATGGATTCATACTCATAAAGTGCCCCGAGTCGGGAAGCAATGATCTTGGCATGATTGCCAGTGAAGGCGACACCCTGTATGTGCTCCTCGCCAAAGCGTTCGTATATCGACTGGATTGTCTCGAGGGTCTCGGGCACGAATCTGCCGAAGTGGCGTTGGTAGGGAGCTTCGTAGGTAAGATCTCCATCCTTGTCTACGACCACACAATTGATGCTCACAGAACCAATGTCGATGCCCACAGTGTACATGATAACCTCAACCGAAAGTCCACAACTCTTGGAGGTTCATTGCTTCAGTGAGAGATATCAAAGGTTGAGTGATAACTGGCACTAGCACTCAACCTTTCACGAGTTTCAATGGAACACGTGCTCTGAGCTTTAGGTTTTTCCTTGGTCGGTTCCCGCAGCTGCTCGAATTATAAAAATTCCAAGAGGCTGCGTCAAGTGAAGGAGGAAAACTTCTTGCTGGTCACATTTCTCCAACCAGTGTACCACATCTATCCACGATTCCAATTTTTTCGCTGATTAACCGGAGCGAAGCCACCAGGGTTTTTTTAGGAGGGCGTGTCCTCACAGCAGTTGTCAAGCATGAGTTGCTGCTTCTTCTTCAAGTAAACCTCACAAGTGGGACACTCAAGCTCTTTGCTGAGACAGGATTTTGGCTTAAGCTCCCAACATGGAACAGGAAAGTCAAGCACCGCCGGGCAGCTTTTGCGCTCATCCTCGGAGCATTGACGAATTTCCCAGCAGGTGGCAAGGGTCAAGAGTTTTTTGATGCCGGCAATATTGAGGCCGTCCTCGTGGATAAGCTTGCGCAGGCACCTGAGCCACTTCAAGTCGTTGTTGGAAAAGAATCGTTTACCGCTGCGGCGCGCTGGCTTGATCAAACCCTCGCGTTCGTAAATTCTCAGGGTACGGGGGTGGATGTTTAATAACTCCGCGATGATGCCAATGGGATAGACGGCCTTATAATCATCCATTTTGTCCTTCCTGGTCGTCAGAACGAAGAGGTCACTTACCTTTTGCAGGTAAGCTATAGCTAGCAATGAACACTGTCAAGTGTTATTTTTATCCTTGATAATCGGGGGGTTTTATTCTAGAGTTACTAAGTGCCAAAAAGACCACGGAGTGACTACCTGCCGATCATTTAGACTGCCCAATATAGTACTCTCATCGTACCTCAAAAGGGGAATACCATGCGTAGCGATATAATGAAAAAGGGAGTAGAGAAGGCCCCTCACCGGTCATTGTTCAAGTCCATGGGTTTCACTGATGAAGAGATCGCCCGGCCAATGGTGGGAATCGCAAATTCAGCTAATGAGATTATTCCCGGCCATATTCATCTGGATCGCATAGCTGAGGCCGTGAAGGCTGGCGTCCGTATGGCTGGCGGTACACCCATCGAGTTCAACACCATTGGCGTTTGTGATGGCATTGCCATGAACCACGAGGGCATGAAGTACTCACTTTGCAGCCGTGAGCTCATTGCCGACTCGGTGGAGATAATGGCCCGGGCCCATCCCTTCGATGGCATTGTGGCCATACCCAACTGCGACAAAGTGGTGCCGGGGATGCTGATGGCCTTGCTCAGGCTCGATATCCCTGCGCTGGTGGTGAGTGGTGGCCCCATGCTCGCCGGCAGACTGGCTAATAAAGCCATAGATTTGATTACTGTTTTCGAGGGTGTAGGCGCAGTAAAATCAGAGAAGATGACTGAGGAACAGTTGACTGAGATTGAAGATTGCGCTTGCCCCGGATGTGGTTCGTGCGCCGGTATGTTCACTGCCAATTCCATGAATTGTCTCACCGAGGCGCTGGGCCTCGGCCTCCCGGGCAATGGTACCATTCCGGCGGTGGCGGCAGCCCGTTACCGATTGGCCAAGAAGGCGGGTATGCAGATTATGGAATTGATCGCTGGCAACCTAACGCCGCGCCAGATTGCTACCCAAAAAGCCTTTGAAAACGCCATCGCCATAGATATGGCTCTGGGCTGCTCAACCAACACGGTACTTCATGTTCCTGCCATTGCCAGGGAAGCAAAGATTGATCTTGACCTTGCTCTCTTCAATCAGGTGAGCGCCCGCATTCCCCACCTGTGCAGTCTGAGCCCGGCTGGTCCGCACCGGCTGGAAGATCTCGATGCCGCTGGGGGGGTTCATGCTGTTATGGCCAGGTTGGCAGAGGCCGACTTGATCAACGGAAGTCCTCTAAGTGTTACCGGCAACACAGTGGGCGAAAATCTCCAGGGGATACAAGTGAGGGATCCCCAAGTGATCCGTACTCTGGGAGATGCCTACCACGATGTGGGAGGAATTGCTATCTTGTTCGGCAACTTGGCGCCAGAGGGGGCGGTGGTGAAACAGTCGGCAGTGGCCCCGGAAATGGCGGTAAATGAAGGAAGCGCCCGGGTATTTGACTCCGAAGAAGCAGCGGTGGATGCAATCATGGGCCAGCAGATCCGTAAGGGCGATGTGGTGGTGGTTCGCTACGAAGGTCCCAAAGGTGGACCTGGTATGCGAGAGATGTTGACCCCAACTTCCGCCATTGCGGGCATGGGGTTAGACAAGGAGGTGGCTCTGATTACAGATGGTCGCTTCAGTGGCGGCACCAAGGGTGCAGCAATCGGCCACATTTCTCCAGAGGCAGCTGATGGGGGTCCCATCGGCCTGGTGGAGGAAGGGGATCGAATTGCAATCGACATTCCCGCCAAGCGCTTGACGCTGCAAGTTTCTGATGAGGAACTGGAAAAACGGCGACAGCGCTGGCAGCCCCCAGAGCCCAAGATCAAGGAAGGCTATCTCTATCGTTACAGCAAACTCGTGACTTCAGGTGCCAAAGGTGCCGTGTTGAGGGAGGATATTTAAAGCGCCTAGAGCATGGTGCATGGTGCATGGTGCATAGAGAAATACAGCTAGTAGCGGACAGCTAGCAGCAGGCAGCTAAAAAATCCGCAATCCGAAATCTGCAATCTACTCTATGCCCTTTCTTCTGGATTCTGAATTCTGGCTCCTGACTTCTTGCTTTTGGTGCCTAGTATCGAGCGTTTCTTTTTCTCCGGGGTGGTGAAGCTCGTATGATCAGAGTTACAATGGGACGCACCCATTGTGAATGAGAAATAGCGAGGAATTACCTTGAAGTGCGGTTTTGATCATCGCTGTGCTCAGCATTACGACGAGTGGTATCAACGGCCAGGCGGGGCCCAGACTCTGCGATTGGAGCGGGCTCTTATCAAGCGCTATTTGGAACCCCGTCCCGGGGAAAGACTCCTGGACATTGGATCCGGCACAGGTATTCATCTCGAATGGTTTAAGGAGTTGGGACTCCAGGTGACCGGCCTGGATGCAAGTCCGTACATGCTGGAGCAGGCACGAAGCAGACTGCGAGGAGGTGTGGACCTTCACCTCGGGTGGGCCGAACATCTTCCCTTCGAGGACAATGAGTTTGATCTCGCCACCCTGATTAACACCTTGGAGTTTGCCGAAGACCCGGAGAAAGCGCTGGCGGAGGCCTTTAGAGTTACGAATCGCCGCGTGGTACTGGGAGTGCTCAATAAATATGCGCTGATGGCCATGCATCGTCGCCTCAGGGGATTGCTAGAGGACAGTATCTATTGCCAGGCTCGTTTTTTCAGCGTCTGGGAACTGAAAGAAATGATTAAGAAGATTATGGGGCCTATTTCTATTCAGTGGGGTACGGCTCTGTTTTTCCCACCGACTTTAGGGAAAATTACGCGTTCTGTGGAGCATCATCCCTTTTTCCAGCAAAATCCCTTGGGCGCCTTTATTGTTATGAAAGTGGACATAAGCTACCGATTTATCACCTCCAGAGACCACCTCAAGACGCCGCTGCACAAGAAACGTGGCCAACTGCCTCAGGGCAGCCTCAAGGTATTTTCGCCGCCGCCTGTGTGGAAAGAGAAACACCCACCCGAAGCTATTCTGCGCCCATGACGGGGAAATGGCATAGAGCATAGAGCAAGGGGCATAGAGTATAGTATTTCGAAATTTACAACACCCGTTACCAAATCCAGAATGCTGCCAGCTGTGTTTCTCCATGCTCCAAGCCCTATGCCTTCTGTGATCCTTTTTTTGCCCCTCCGCACTAGGGAATTTTAATATGAGAGAGGCAATGTTATATGAGCAATTGGAAGAACAGCGAGTTCAGTGCCATCTCTGTGCGCACCGCTGTACGATCAAAGACCAGAAGCGGGGAATCTGCGGCGTACGTGAAAATCAAAGCGGACGGTTGCAGAGCCTGGTTTACGCTCGCGCAATCGCCAGGCATGTGGATCCGGTGGAGAAAAAACCACTGTTCCACTTTCACCCCGGAAGCCGGACCTATTCCATAGCGACTGTGGGCTGCAATTTTCGCTGCCTTTTTTGCCAGAATGCTGACATTTCTCAGATGCCGAGAGAGGTTAAACGCATCATGGGTGAGCACTTTCCACCTGAGCAAGTCATACTCTCTGCCCGCCAGAGTCGCTGTCAATCGATTTCCTATACCTATACTGAACCAACCATCTTCTTTGAATATGCCTACCAGACGGCCAAGCTGGCGCACGCTGCCGACATGAAAAATATCTTTGTAACCAACGGCTATATGACCCCGGAAGCGTTGGATAACATCCAACCCTACCTGGACGCTGCCAATGTGGATCTCAAGGCATTCAGCAATGATTTTTACAAAGAACAGTGCGGTGCCAAGCTTGAACCTGTTTTGGAATCGCTGAAAAAACTCAAGAGTATGGGGGTGTGGCTGGAGGTTACAACCTTGGTTATCCCCAGCGTCAACGACAGCGACCAAGAACTTGCGGAGATCGCCCAGTTTATTGCTGAACTGGGACCAGAGACCCCCTGGCACGTGAGCCGCTTTCACCCAACCCACATGCTCAGGAATACTTCAAGCACTCCGGTGGCCACCCTGAAGCGGGCTCGGGAGATTGGGTTACAGGTGGGTTTACATTATGTCTACACAGGCAACGTACCCGGCGATCAAGGGGAGAAAACTCTCTGCCATAATTGTGGGGGAGTGCTCATAGATCGTTTTGGCTTTGCTACCGGGCACTATGCTATTAAGAAGGGTCGATGTCCTGACTGCCAAACTTCGGTGGGGGGAGTGGGGATGTAAGAAAGCCATCAGCTATCAGCCGTCAGCTTTCAGCTTTTCTGTGTTTTCGGCGCCCATTTCTTAAATTGCTGATCGCTGACCGCTGAAAGCTCAGAAAGGGGCACTCCAATGGATAAGAACGACTGGCGCAGCCGCGTTGCTGGCCACCGTGAGAGGCTTCGGCAGAAGTTCCTTGATCACGGTCTGGAAAAGCTAACGGATGAGGAGATCGTCGAACTCCTCTTGACTCTGGCAACTCCCAGGCGGGACTGTAAACAGATTGCACGTGAAGCACTCCGGTGCTTCGATGGCCTCGCTGGGGTGCTGGAGGCCTCCATGGCTCAACTCCAGCAAGTTCCAGGCATTGGGCCGAAAAATGCTCTCGGCTTGAAGCTGGTGCACGAGGTCGCGCGTAAATTCCTGCAGGAACGGCTGAAGGGCCGCGAGTTCATCTCTTCCTCCAAGGAGGTCTACGAGTACCTCCTGCACTCTCTGCGTGACTTAAAAAAAGAAGTCTTCAAAGTCATCTTCCTCAACGGCCGCAATGAGGTGATTCAGGTGGAGACCCTGTTTGAGGGCAGTCTCACCTCAAGTGCGGTCTATCCGCGCGAAGTCATCAAAAGTGGTCTCGAGCATCACGCAGCAGCTATGGTGTTTGCCCACAATCATCCTTCGGGAGACCCGAGCCCCTCAACCCAGGATTTCGCCATTACGAGAGATCTCTTTCTGGCTGGTAAGATCATGTCCATTCAGGTACTCGATCATCTGATTATTGGCCGAAACCGCTACTACAGCTTCGCGGACCAGGGTCACATCAGAAAATGGGAAAAGGAGTTCGGGGAAGGGCCGGAGATCATTCTAAAGACTCTGGGAGAGGACTTGGAGGTCAGCGGGCAGGAGGCAGGAGAACACTAGGCAGCAAGGAGTCAGTTGTCCGTGGTCCGTTGTTACAGACGCAAAGCGCAGAGCGCATGGCGCTACGAGACGAGATGTCGGGCGAGACTGGAAAGTTATCCGTTATTCGTTAATCGTTATTCGGGTGTTCTCACTGCAGTCTTTGTCGCAGTCTAGACCTGAGACCATCGACCCCCTGATTTTCTCGTATAACTAATAACGGATAACCGATAACGACGACTGTGTGCCTAGTGCTTAGTGCCTAGTATCCTCTGTTC
>CAMYLW010000088.1 GCA_947259475.1 Thermodesulfobacteriota bacterium | reverse complement strand
TTGACTTTGAGGGATTTGAAGCTTCGTCGCTTCGACGATGATATAATGATTGAAGGATACTTGCAAAAGTCTGCCCTTTTTTCGGTAGGGTTGGATATGGTAACCAAAGGGCGCAAGTAACGGCATGGGGCACAAGGCGCAGGGCATAAGGCGTATGGTAAAGGAGCCAGAATTCAGGAATCAAAATCCAGCAGTCGAGAGATAAGAACTGAAACGAGTCTTTCTGGCTGCTGGATTCTACGAATACGCCTTGAGCCTTTCGCCTTACGCCTGGAATCGGAGATGACATATGTTCACTGGCCTCATTGAGGGAACCGGCAAACTGAAAACCGTAGAGCCACGTGGGAAAGACATGCGTCTCAGTATTCAGGCTTCCTTCGATCTGGAAGGGTTTCAGACCGGTGAGAGTGTTGCAGTGGACGGTGTCTGTCTCACTGCTGTTTCTTGGCAGGCGAGAGCCTTTACCGTAGACGTTTCCCAGGAGACCTTAAGTCGCAGCACTCTTGGCCAACGGTCTGTGGGGGATGAGGTTAATCTGGAACGGGCTCTCCGGTTGGGAGACCGTCTTGGTGGACATCTGGTCAATGGTCATGTGGACGGCAAGGCCAGAGTGATGGCCAGAAAACAGAGGGGAGACTCACTGGTATTAGCATTCGAGGTGGTCGCAGAGTTGGGTCGCTACATCATTGAAAAGGGCTCGGTGGCAGTGAACGGCGTGAGTTTGACAGTGAATCGTTGCGATGAACAGAGTTTCGACGTCAACATCGTGCCACACACCGCCCGGTGGACCACTATTGGAAGCTGGCGGGTCGGTGACGAGGTGAATATAGAAGTTGATATTATTGGGAAATACGTGGAGAGATTTGTGCGGACTATGCAGGAGAGCGATTCTCCCTCAACCGGTGGGGTAGATCGAGGCTTTCTGGCGAAGCACGGGTTTTTCTAGTATGTGTCTTGTTGTTCGTGATCAGTTATTCGCAGTGCGACGTTTTTCATATACTAAATAAGAATTGGAGTTTAGCAATGCCAACAGCGAAAATTGCTGAAGCACTAGAAGAAATCAGAGAAGGAAAGATGGTCATCCTGGTGGATGATGAGGACCGGGAAAATGAGGGTGATCTCTGTATGGCTGCGGAGAAGGCGACCCCGGAAGCCATAAATTTCATGGCCAAGTATGGTAGAGGCTTGATCTGTCTTTCCTTGACCGAGGAAAGGGTTGAGCACTTACAGTTGCCCATGATGGTGTCCAACAACCAATCCAGATTCGGGACTGCTTTTACCGTCTCCGTCGAGGCCCGGCAGGGGGTGACCACTGGAATCTCGGCAGCGGACCGTGCCACCACTGTCTTGGCGGCGGTGGATCCTGAGGCCAAACCAGGAGATCTAGTGAGCCCAGGACATGTCTTCCCGCTGCGGGCTCGCAAGGGCGGAGTATTAGTACGTACCGGCCAGACCGAGGGATCAGTTGATTTGGCCAGGTTGGCGGGTCTGAATTCTGCCGGGGTCATTTGTGAGGTCATGAAAGACGATGGCACCATGGCGAGAATGCCGGACTTGGAGATATTTGCCGAGGAGCACGGGCTCAAGATAGTAACCATCGCAGATATTATTGAGTACCGCATGCGCCACGAAAGCTTCGTTCACCGAGCCGCCACCACTCTGCTTCCCACCATCCATGGAGGTGAATTCACGGCCATTGCTTACACGAACGATATCGATACGGTCCAGCACATTGCCTTGGTAAAGGGCGAGATTGACCAAGAGGCAGAGGTCCTGGTGCGTGTCCATTCAGAATGTCTCACCGGTGATAGTTTGGGTTCACTCCGGTGTGATTGCGGTGACCAGTTGCATCGAGCCATGGAAATGCTCAATGATGAGGGCAACGGCGTTATTCTCTACATAACCAATCACGAGGGCCGCGGTATCGGGCTAGCCAACAAACTCAAGTCCTATGCACTCCAGGATCAAGGGAAGGATACGGTGGAAGCCAATGAAGCTCTGGGGTTTAAAGCTGATCTCAGGGAATATGGTATCGGTGCTCAAATTCTGGTGGACCTTGGGGTGAAGAAGATGCGGCTGATGACCAACAATCCCAAAAAGATTGTGGGTCTAGAAGGGTATGGCATTACCATCACCGAGAGGGTGCCCATAGAGATTTCGCCCAATCCCTGCAATCTCGATTATTTGAAAACCAAGTGTTCGAAGATGGGTCATCTGATGAAGCTGTCCCAGGAGAAAGAGACGGAAAATTATTAAGATTGCGGATTGCGGATTTCCGATTTCGGATTTTAGTCGGCTTTTAGATTCGAGATTGTAGAATCTGATGAGTGGTTCGCTTTGCCTGAATCAATCCGCAATCCACAATCCGAAATCAGCAATCTATAAAAGGGGGTTTAGAATGCCGAAACCTGTTGAGGGGAAACTGGAGGCGAAGGGCCTGAAGTTTGCCGTGGTAGTAAGTCGTTTCAACGATTTCATTTGCGACCGGCTGTTGGGAGGCGCTCTGGACGCTTTACTCAGAAACGGTGCTTCGGAAGCTGACATTCAAGTGGTTAAGGTTCCGGGAGCCTGGGAAATTCCTCTCACCTCCAAAAAGCTGGCTGAACAAAACAAATATGACGCCATCATCTGTCTGGGGGCTGTTATTCGAGGTTCCACACCTCATTTTGAATTCGTTAGCGCCGAAGTTTCCAAAGGAGTTGCGACTGTGGGGCTGGAGCACAGCATCCCCATCACTTTTGGAGTTCTCACCACCGACAGCTTGGAGCAAGCCATCGAACGCGCCGGATCCAAGGCGGGCAACAAGGGCTTTGAAGCAGCACAGGCAGCCATTGAAATGGCAAACCTCATGGGCCAGTTAGGTTAACCCATCCATTCGTCTGATGCCGCACCGACTCAGCGATGTGAGATATGAGATCTGGGATATTATTAGACTTTGGTAAATCGCAGTGAATCTCACATCTTTAGTATTTTAGTCATTTTAGACACTTTAGACATTTTTGGCATTCTTTAGTGTAGGCTGGTCAGAGCTCACTACCAGCATTGAGCAGGAGAAATATGAGTAGTCGACGCCGATCTCGAGAAATGGTCATCCAAGTACTTTACCAGGTTGATATGGCCCAAAGTGACATCGGTGAAGCCCTGAGGCTATTCTGCGAGCATTTTAAGGCTCCCGACAGCATAAGAGATTTTGCAGTTGAGCTTGCCAATGGCGTACATAAACATCGAGAAGAAATCGATACTCTGATCAGTCGGTTTTCAGAGAATTGGAGGTTGGAGAGGATGTCTGCAGTCGATCGCAATATTCTCCGACTGGCCATATTTGAACTCCTTTACCGTGCGGACATACCGGCCAAGGTTTCCATAAACGAAGCGGTGGATCTTGGTAAGAAGTATGGTTCAGAGGATTCCGGCTCGTTCATAAACGGCATTCTGGATAGAATTAGAGTAGATTTGGAAAAAGGGACACTCAAGGGTGCCACCGCGTCAGAACAGAGGCTTGGCGACCTGACCCAGAGAGGCGTGGATTCCAAGGAGGCAGCAGGCCGTAAGCAGTAGGAACTAGGAACATTGGTGTTGAAAATGCGGGAGGCAAGATGGAGGGCAAATATAATCCCAGCGAAATCGAACCCAAATGGCAGCGGATTTGGGAAGATCAGCGGATTTTCAATGTAACCGAAGATGCCAGCAAGCCCAAATATTATCTCCTGGAAATGTTCCCCTACCCCTCGGGACGAATCCACATGGGACACGTGCGCAACTACACTATCGGTGACGTGGTGGCCCGGTACAAGACGATGCGTGGATTCAACGTTATTCATCCCATGGGCTGGGATGCTTTCGGCATGCCGGCGGAAAACGCTGCTATCAAGGCCAAAAGCCATCCCGCTACCTGGACATACAACAATATTGACCAAATGAAAGAACAGCTGAAGCAGATGGGTTTCAGCTACGATTGGAGCAGGGAACTGGCCACCTGTGACGTCTCTTACTATCGCTGGGAACAGTTGATGTTTCTCAAGATGTATGAACAAGGTCTGGCATACCGCGAAAAATCTTATGTGAACTGGTGTTCTACGTGCCAGACGGTGTTGGCCAACGAGCAGGTCGAGGGCGGGCTGTGTTGGCGCTGCAGTCATGGGGTGGAACAAAAGGAGATGGCGCAGTGGTTTCTCAAAATCACTAATTATGCGGATGAGCTGTTGGAATATTGTGAGCGCTTGCCAGGTTGGCCGGAAAGGGTGCTCACCATGCAGCGAAATTGGATAGGAAAGAGTCACGGGGCCATGATCCATTTCCCCTTGGAAAATTCTGCTGAACCCATAGAAGTTTACACCACACGTCAGGACACGGTATTCGGGGCAACTTTTATGAGTTTGGCCGTGGAGCACCCGCTGTCCTTGGAACTCTGCAAGGGGAGACCTGAGGAACCGGCCGTCAAAGAATTCATTGAAAAGACCAAACAGACACAACGGAGTGAGAGGACCTCCGAACTTCTTGAAAAAGAAGGTGTATTTACTGGAGCCTACTGCCGCAATCCCATGACGGACGAGCGGATGCCTATTTACATTGCCAATTTTGTCCTGATGGCATACGGCACTGGTGCTGTGATGGCGGTACCCACACATGACCAGAGGGATTTTGAGTTCGCCAGGGCTTATGATCTACCACTGAAAGTGGTAGTAGATCCGTCTGGTGGTGAGCTGGACGGCGACACCATGGAAGCGGCATACGAAGAAGATGGGATCCTAGTCAATTCAGGCGAATTTAGCGGCTTGGAGAGTGCAGCTGCCAGAGAGGCCATTAACCAGTATCTGGAATCGAACGGGCTGGGTAAGGCCGCTATCAACTATAGGTTGCGAGACTGGCTCATTTCCAGACAACGTTATTGGGGGGCTCCCATACCTATAATTTACTGTGACGAATGTGGCATTGTGCCCGTGCCGGATGAAGATCTGCCTGTCGTTTTACCCCTGGATGCCAGTCTCACTCCTGCTGGTGGGACACCCCTGCCAACCCTCAAAGAATTCGTCGAGACCACCTGCCCCACGTGTAAGGGTGATGCCAGGCGGGAGGTGGACACTATGGACACATTTGTGGAATCTTCCTGGTATTTCATGCGTTACACTTGTCCAGATTACCAGGAAGGACCACTGGATAGAGGCAGAAACGATTACTGGATGCCGGTGGATCAATATATCGGCGGCATTGAGCACGCCGTTCTCCATTTGCTTTACTCGAGGTTTTTTACCAAAGTGCTCAGAGATATGGGAATGGTGGGGCAGGACGAGCCCTTCACCAACTTGTTAACGCAGGGAATGGTTTGTAAAGAGACGCTCCGCTGTTCACAGCATGGCTGGCTGGCTCCGGAAGATGCTCAGGAGGAGCAGCCGGAAGTCTATTGCTGTCATCATTGTGGTACTCTGGCAGAGATTGGCCGCAAAGAAAAGATGTCCAAGTCCAAAGGAAACGTGGTTGACCCTGGTGCACTGGTTGAGCGTTACGGTGCAGATACGGTTCGTCTTTTCTGCCTTTTCGCCTCGCCGCCGGAAAAGGATCTGGAATGGAGCGACCGCGGCGTGGAGGGTAGCGCCCGCTTTCTCAACCGACTCTGGCGATTGGTCCATGATGAGCTTGACAAACTTCAGGGAATTGCTCCGTACGATGGCACCGAGCCGATAGAAGGTGATTTGAGGGCTTTGCATCGCAAGACCCATCAGACTATTAAAAAGGTCACTGAAGATATCGAGCAACGGTTTCATTTTAATACTGCCATCAGTGCGGTCATGGAACTGGTGAATGCCATCTATCAATTTCGTTCTGAGGTTCGTTACGGTCCTGAGGCTCTTCCTGTTCTTCGTCTGGCAGTGGAGATGGCCACAATCCTGATCTCACCCATGGTGCCGCACATTGCAGATGAGATGTGGCAGACTCTGGGGCACGAGAAAAGCGTGGTGCAAGAACCCTGGCCGCAATGGGACCAGGAGGCAGTGGCAGAAGAGCAACAGCTCATTGTGGTTCAAGTCAACGGTAAATTGCGCAATCGTGTCTATGTGTCGCCGGGCGCTAGCAAGGAGGAAGTTCAGCAAGTTGCGTTGGCTGACGAGCGGATCAAGACGTTCATCGGGGACAAACCCATTCGCAAGGTAGTGGTGGTCCCCGGAAGGTTGGTCAACGTTGTGGTGTAGGTCATTTCTCGACACGGGGAAGTGGCGACAGAACAGAGATACGGCGACACGGGGAACCGGAGACACGGAGACGAAACTAAGCATCAATCAAGTAGAATTCTAACAAGAGAGGTCTAAGATAAAATGGGTACGCAGAAGGATCTCTATTTCGCCCCCTCGCCGTCTCTCCGTATCTTCGCGTCGTTTTGCTCCCCTGGTTCATTTTGTCATAGAGTAGCCCTGGCGGCCTGTATCCTAGCACTTTTAGCTCCCTTCGGGTGCGGCTACCATTTCGCCGGGACTGGTGGTCAAGCCCCTGGCGATATTCAGAGTATTGCTGTGAACGTTTTAGGCAACCAAACAGCCGAAATTGGCATTGAGACTATCTTTACGAATGCCATCCTCAATGAGTTCATTCGCTGGAAGAGATTGCCGGTAAAACCCCTAAATGAGGCCGAAGCGGTTCTTGGTGGCAGTGTTGCCAGGATTAAGACGCAAACTGCTTCTCACCTTACGCGAAGCCGAACGCTAGAGACCCGGGTGATAGTTACTCTGTCTCTCTCCCTCACCCGGGTAGACACCGATGAGGTTCTCTGGCAGAACAAGAAACTGAGTTACTTCGATGAATACGTTGAGGCGGAGAATGCCCTGAATACTAATAGATTAAGACGTGAGGCTTTTCGCAGGATAGCAGAGTTTTTCGTAAGATAGCAGAATTTCTAGCCGAAAAAATCCATAAAGATCTCTTCGAAGAGTTCTAGGTCGTAGCAAGTTATTCTGAAATATCCTGGCTAAATTTCCAGATTTCGCGTTAGTCTTGGAGCAAAGGAAAAGACGTTGCTGGTGGGGTAGGGTAAATACAACGGACTCTATTCTTGCTCTGTACTCAGGGCGTGAACTTTCTTGCTCAAGCGTGCAATCCTCCGTGCCGCAGTGCGGTGATGCAGAGCACCTTTTGATGCAGCCTTGTCAATTATGGGGATGGCTTCTTGGAGGGCTGCTTGGGCTTCCTCTAAAGAATTGTTTTCCAGGGCTACTCGCACCTTTTTTACCGCACCTTTCACCCTTGTCTTCTTAGCACGATTTCGCTGTCTCCGTAGCTCACTTTGTTTCGCTCTTTTGATGGCAGACTTATGAGTGGCCAATTATTCTCCTCCTTGTAACTTGCTTCTTGAAAAATAAGCTCGACTGCCAGATCGAGTTTATAGTAGCGCTCTGAAAAATGCGTAGTTGCGCTTTCTAACATTGCTTACCTAACGAAGTCAAGAATTTTTCTACAATTCTATCAACTAAAACGACAACGCAGTTGACATTCGCACGAAACTGTCACAATCTTGGCCGGAATGTTATTCAATACCGAAAACCTGGTCTTTAAAGCTCGAACAGGGTTCAATGGTTTTGCCGGTGAAGATTGCGAGCTTTGATCGAGGTTTCAGGTGTCAGGAAAAAAACATAGAAGCTGAAATCTGAACGCTGAAACATGGGATTTCTCCTTCGGAGTCCCCACCCTCTGGGCGGGGCCCCGGTTTGGTGCTTGGAAATTGGGATTTCATAGACTCAACCATCCCATTACTCCAGCTTACCACCGCAAGGCGTGAGGAGAGGATGAATTTTGTCTATTTGTTTTTACCTTGTGCCCTGTGCCGTTCCCTTATGGGGGCAGCTCAAAGCCGTGTCCTTTGGGCCCGGATTCTTTACTGAACATATGAGTCCAACAATCATTGGCACTTAGCCCCATGAATGTAAAAGAAACGGGTTTACTCAAATCGGCTACTCTCATCAGCAGTCTAACCTTGCTGAGCAGGGTGCTCGGATTTATTCGCGATATGGCCATCGCTTACTTCCTGGGCTCTGGCTTCAAGGCGGATATCTTTTTTGTTGCTTTTCGCATTCCCAACCTTTTTCGCCGGCTGTATGCGGAAGGCTCCCTCAGCCTCCCCTATATGCCCGAATTGGGCAAGGGGTATGCTCTCGGTAACCATAGCAGCTTTGGTCGGTTGGCGAGCAACCTGGGTGGCCTGACATGTACCTTCTATTTTGGCCTGACCCTTCTGGGAGTGACGACAGCTCCTCTTGTTGTCTCACTTCTGGCCCCGGGTTTTGTCGGCAGCGGAGCCAAGTGGCAGTTGACAGTGAGTCTAAGCAGATGGCTCCTTCCCTATGTGTTTTGCATTGGCGTGGCTGGTTTTGTTATGGCGATCCTCAACACCCACGAGCATTTCGGTGCTCCTGCTGCTGCGCCAAGTCTACTCAACTTGTGCATGCTTGGGATGCTGGGGCTTGGGAGCTACTTCAGCATAGCCCCGGAATGGTCCCTGACCTGGGGTGTTGTTTTGGGTGGTTTTCTTCAACTAGCATTTCAGTGGCATTGGGCCCGGCGACTTGTGGTGCGATGGAGGCCGAGTCGTTGGTGGCGAGCACCAGAGACTAAGGCGGTCTTGAGGTTACTGGTACCAACGGTATTAGGAGCGGCCGTATATCACCTGAATATTTTTGTGGCCACATTGTTTGCTTCCTTCCTCACCGTGGGAAGTATTTCTTACCTCTATTATGCCGAGCGACTGATCCAGTTTCCTCTGGGTCTTTTTGGGAGTGCCATAGGAACCTCGGTATTGCCACAGCTTACCCGTCAGAGTGCCTTGCAGGAATGGCAGGCTTTTCGCCAACAGGTGGTCGAGGCCATGGAGCTCCTGTGGTTTTTGACCATTCCGGCGGCAGCTGGCCTCTGGGTGATCAGGATACCTCTTGTTCATCTACTCTTCCAACGCGGAGAGTTCAGTGAGATATCCACCAGGATGACGGCTGAGGCTCTCGGCTATTTTGCTCTGGGGCTCTGGGCTGTGGCTGGTTTCAGGGTGCTCGTCGGGGCCTGGTATGCATTGGATGGTGCCTACGTAACAGTCTGGGCAGGTGTTGGGGCTTTGGCTATCAATGTGATCCTGAGTCTACTTTTCATAGGACCACTCGGGCATAGCGGTCTGGCACTTGCTGTCTCCATAGCAGCAATAGCAAACATGCTTCTGTTGATGTTGTTGCTGGGTAGACGTCTTGGTGGAATTCAGGGAGGGAGGCTTTTGCTGAGCAGCGGGCGCTGTTTGCTTGCTTCGTTCATCATGGCGGTCGTAGTGCAGACCCTTTGCCGGTACAGCTACAGTGGCGGCAAACTTACAGGCGGATCTTTGGCGCTCGGCCTGGGATGTTGGGTGGCCGCTGGAATACTCATCTACCTGGGGTGCATCATGCTGCTGGGTTTGCCGGAAGGAGTCAAGAATGCCTGGGCAGCAAGACGACAAGGCAGAAAAAATTGAGGAATTAGGGTATTGGGGAATTTAGGAATTGAAGCTGCCTGCAGCAAGCTGCAGTCCTGCTGAAGCGGGATTCGAAATGTAAGGTATCTATCCCATTTTATCGTAGTTCGCTCGCTAACCCCGTCCGCCTCAGGCGGACTACGGGGAATGCGCTTGCTAGAGCATTTTCAATGTAGCAGTAACTCAATTCCTGAATCCCTCAATTCGTTAATAACGCAGTATGGCTATAGTCCCAAGCGCTTTGGCAACGAGGTCTCCAGCCTCATCATAGACCTCGCCTTCAACCACCGCCGTAGACCGGCCCCGATGCAGGGCGCGACCATTTGCCTTGATGGTCTGGTTCACCTTTCGCACTGCTTTGATGAAGTTGATTTTCATCTCCTGATGAAAATCCATCTCAGCTTTACCTCTTACCAGAGTGCGAGAGGCCACAAAGGTGGCTGCTTCGAGAAGAGCAAAGAGAACTGTGCCCTGCACCGTATTCCGATCATTGACGAATTCTTCCCTGAGGGGGAGCTGCATCTCACAGTATCCTTCGCTCACCGAAACAATGCTTGCGCCCAGCCAGGAGAAGAGTGGTTGTGAGGCGGTTATCTCCCGGGCCCTATGCAGAAACACTTCTTCCCCAACTTTCTGAATCAGAGACATGATCGGTATACCCAATGGCGCTATGCTCTCTGCGCTTTGCGTTCTGCCATCACCATAGAAAACGAACCCCCATTCCAGGCGGCCCGTTTTTGTTCTCGAGGCCGGTTGAATTTGACCAGACAACTTCAGCAAAGACATGTAGAGGTGAGCCGGCAGGAAGTCTGACGCTCAGCAACATGTTTTCACTGGGGTTTAGCGGTTGTTGACATTGAATATACGCTCCCAGGGTGCTGACGTCTTTTGTTTCTCCTTCGATGGTGCCGACAGAGGTGGTCATTGTGACGGGCCATCTCACCTTAGATCTCGGATATAGCCGTTTATTCCGTTCCATCTCAAGCCCTCAATCGCTCAATAATTCAAGTTTAGCCCGGATATTTCATGAATCACTTGCTGCGACCACGGATATGGCCATCCTTCCTGGCGTCCTCGGGTGTTCCTTCGACAGGCTCAGGACAGGCTCCCCCTGCGACGTACCGTTCAGGTACGGAAACCAATCCCGCGGTACCGCGGGATGGTTGCCCGGTGGCCCGCCCGCCTCGCCTGAGCGAACAGGCTCGCGATGGCGGGCAGGCACGCCCATCTGCGTGGTCTCGCGACAGCAATTCATGAAATAACCGGGCTAATGCAGATCCGGCAGATCCTTGCGGAGTTCTTCTATATAAGCCACGGCCCTTTCGAGTTCATCGGTAAGGTGACGGATTCGGAGTACCGATTGCACTCGGGTTGAGAGTTCAACCATGTCGAAAGGTTTATTGACAAAGTCATCAGCCCCCATATCGAGGGCATCCAACTTGTTGTCTTCAAACCCGGTTATAAAAATCACCGGAATAAATTTAGTTTCCTCCTTCTCTTTTAACCGCTTGCAGACTTCCAGGCCGTCCAAGCCGGGCATCCTGACGTCCAATATGATTGCTTGCGGATTTTCCGTCTCCGCCAACTGTAGCGCTTGCTCACCATCTGAAGCCAGAATTACTTCGTATCCTTTGTCTTTCAGGAAATGGTCGAGCAAATCCCGGATTTCCTGCTCATCATCAGCGACTAGAATTTTGTCGGCCATAGTGCCCCTCCTCTTATAACCGTTCAGTTCGTTGATTTGTCTTGGAGACGAGAGCAAACCCTAACGTTGCATACCCACGCCGAGGAAAAACTTAGCTGGGTATCATGCACCTTTTCTCGTGCAAGCGCCTTGTGCCAGGACAGGATAATGCAGAGCCGCGAATAGGGCAAGAAGAATCATCTGCGACCTAAGGGTATACTCAAAATCCAAAGACGGCGGCGAGAGGAGGGGAGCATGGTTTTGCAGTATAAGGTGGAAAAACCGACAGTCTGATA
>CAMYLW010000087.1 GCA_947259475.1 Thermodesulfobacteriota bacterium | reverse complement strand
CTTCCTGGATGACCTGCACCCCTGCCTCGCTGCAAAGAAAATCGTGGTCCTTGCAGACCGCTGGGCTGAACTCGTCATTGGCAACCGCGGCCAGGGCTTCCATATCCAGGGAATCCCCAATGCCACAGCCTTTACATATATAAACCCCTACTTTCTTCTCCATTGGATTACCTCCTCACCGTAGATTGAATGGCCTTGAGCGCTGCAGCGGTAGCATCTCGGTTGGAAGTCGCCACATCCAGCGGCCTTCTGGCGCATCCGGCAGCATAGATTCCCGGCTTCTCACTTATGACAAAGCCACTTTCGTCGTAGCTTACATCAGCGGGCACCCTGACCGTGGCCGTACTGGGCTCCATACCGGTAGCCAGCACCACTAGATCCACTTTGGCCTGGCTTTTACTGCCACTGTAAATGTCCTCGGCCTCGACCACAATCTGGCCGCTGGCCGGATCTGCCTCTACCTTGGCAACCTTGCCCTTGATGAGGGTGACATTTTCTTCAGCTGCAACTTTGGTGTAGAACTCCTCGTATTTACCCAAAGCCCGGATATCAATGTAGAAGATGGTGACCTTGGCATCGGGGAGCTGCTCCCTGACATACGTTGTCTGCTTGAGTGAGGCCAAACAGCAAATGTGGGAGCAAAAGTCCATGTAGTTCTCGTCCCGGGAACCGGCGCACTGTACAAAAGCGACGCTCTCAACCGGCTTGCCATCTGCGGGTCGGACAATCTTGCCGTCGGTAGGACCATCAAAGGCTGCCAACCGCTCCATCATCACGTTGGTGATCACGTTGGGAACCGTGCCGAAGCCCAGATTCTCTATCTTGCTGGCATCGTAAGGATTCCAGCCGGTGGCCCAAACAACAGATGCTACCTTCAGGGTTACGCTCTCAGGCTGCATCTCCAAATCCACCGCGTCATACTGGCAGGCCTCCTTGGCCTTGGTTGCCTCCTCCGTGCCGATGATTTCAGGGGCAATCACATAGCGCATGGGATACGCCATGTCGTGAGGAAGATAGACAGCCTTGATTTTGTCCATGTTGTAATTGTACTCATTTGGAATTTCAGTGGTGACCCCCGCGGCACATTCCCCGCAGGCCGTGCAGTTCTCATTCACGTAGCGCGGGTTGAGTTTGATGGTCACATCGAAGTTTCCTTCCTCACCGGAGACATTTTCCACCTCAGCCATGGTGAAAGTTTTTATCCGGGGATTCTGTCTTATGCGGCGGAAATTGATTTCCAGGCCGCAACTGGGCGGGCAGAGCTTGGGAAAGTATTGGTTCAATTGCGCCACCCGACCGCCAAAATACGGCCGCTTTTCAACAATAAAAACATCGCGGCCAGCCTCGGCCGCCTCCACCGCCGTGGTCAGGCCGCTGATGCCGCCGCCCACAACTAAAATACTTTCAGTCAAAGCCTTTTCATCAGCCATCGCATTCCTCCAAGGTATTTGGTTTTACTTGAGGGCAAGATTGTACGTAGGAAGAGTTACGACTAAACCCTAAGGAGGTTGCCCGACGCGCATGAGCTTGTCGCCGCCGCAACTTCCCTGTTCTGTATCTATAGCCGTTTTGCCGGGCAATCACCATAAGGTTTAGATTTTGGAGTCAACTCTGGGAGGGCTAAACAGCATCCCTCAAATCTCTAGGTAAGTATCTTGGCCAACGGAAGTCTCAGTGTTGCCCAAGGAAAGGAAAGTTAAAAAAGTGCTCCAGACGCCAGTCCGGCGCCTGGAGCAGGATCAATCAGGTTTCACTTATAGGCCCAACCAATTTTGCACGGGCTCCTTGCGAATAGACCACTCTCTGGTGGCGGGATCCCACTTGGAGATGGTGAACACGTGCCAGTTCTCTTGGTCCAGAACCTCTTTGAAGTCAGCGCGGTAGTAGTAACCCGGGTAACGGGTCTCCTCCCTGAACATGAGGTGCCGCACGTGAGCCTCGGAGGTCCACAGACGGTGGTAGTTTACTCGTCCATGATCTTGTTCAAGCGGAACAAGAACATCTTGGGCCGGATGTAATTGGGGGTAATATCGTCTGTGACCGTGTAGCCCTTGCCCTCTTCGAAGGTCTTCAAAGGCTTTAGGATTTCAGCCTTGACTGCCTCGAACTGAGAAGCGTCAAGATTCACATCCCCGGGGTTCTCCACCAGGAACTTGATGGCCGCTTTACCGGCAATTCGTCCCTCGGCGTGGGAGCCGGAAGAAAACTTGTGAGCAGAACAGCCCACCCCGTCACCAGCGGTGAACAGACCCTTGATCGTAGTCATCCGGTTGTAGCCCCAATTCCACTCGGGCGGTGCCAGGTCTGCGGGTCCGCTCACCCACATACCGGCGTGGGAGGCGTGGGAGCCGATAAAATAGGGCTCGGCTGCCATCATCTCGGACTTCTTCTCTTCCGGGAAGATATTCTGGCCAGCCCAGACCAGCGCCTGGGAGATGGTCATATCCAGGAAGTCTTCCCAGGCCTCGGCCTCCAGCTCTTTCATCTTCTTCTTGTAGGCCTTGGGGTCATCCTTGTACTTTTCGGCCAGGGCGGCGATGGCCCGTTCAGTCCTAATGGACACCGGACCCCTGCCCTCCATGGACTCAATCATCATCTGGTGGTTACGCAACGGCGTGGGCACTGGCTTGGCTGCGTCATATGGTGCCCAGGGCTTGAGGATGTCCAGATTGTGGATGTACTCCTCATCGAAAGCGTTGGTGGCCGACGCCTTGAAGAACAGGAACCAGGCGCCCACCGGGCCGTAGCCGTCCTTGAACCGGGTGGGGATGAAACGGCTTTCCATCTGGGCCAGCTCAGCCCCCACCTGCGCCATCATGGCGTAGTTGGAGCCGGCGTTCCAGGGTGGATACCAGGTGCGGCCCAGACCCTCGCCCACGGAGCGCGGTCGGAAGATGTGCACGGCGCCACCGCACATGCAGCAGATGGCCTTGGCCTTGATGAAATAGACCTTGTTCTCGCGGACGCTGAAGCCTGCGGCCCCGGCGATCCGGCTGGGGTCATTGGCGTCGGTGAACAGCTTGACGATAAAAATACGCTCCAAGATGTTGTCCACACCCAGTTCGTTCTTGGCGGCCTCGGCCACGATTACCTTGTAGGACTCGCCGTTGATCATAATCTGCCAACGGCCGGCGCGCTGATAGTTACCCTCGGCATCCTTCCAGATGGGGAGTCCCCATTTCTCGAACAGGTGCACCGAGGAGTCAACGTGGCGGGCAATATCGTAGACTAGGTCCTCACGGACGGTCCCCATCTGGTCATTCTGGACATAGCTGACGAAGTCCTCGCAGCTGTTCTCCCCTTTGCCAGCACCGATGTAGGTGTTGATGGCGGAAAGCCACGATCAGAAGATCAGTACTCAGTTCGACGGTTTCAAAAGCCTCCATAATTTTCTCCTCCTCAAATTACTTGGTGGGCAGCGTATCGAAGCCCCCTGATGTGGGCTCAGTCCACAGGTTCTCGTCGTTGAGATCACCAGGGCCCTCAGCAAAACCACCATCGGGCACAGCCATGCCTTCCTCGGTGGTGCGGATGGGGAACTTGAAGCGCTTGATAGTGCCGTTTCTGAATTTCACCGTCCACATGATGTCCTCGGAACCGCGCAGTGGTACCACGCTCGCACCCATGGGCACGAAGTCGGCATAACCGCGAACGTCCATGGCCTGCTGGGGACATATCTTTACGCAGCTGTAGCATTCCCAGCAAAACTCGGGCTCTTGGTTGTACGCCTTCATGGCCTCAGCGTCCAAGATCATCAAGTCATTGGGGCAGATGTACATGCAGGCGGTCCTGTCCTGCCCCTTGCATCCGTCACATTTTTCATCAATGACGTAACTTGGCATTGATTTACCTCCTAAGTTTTTTTTCCGAAAATCGTACGTAAATACTTAATAGAGATCCGAAATTCCTAATTCCATAGCCAGAACAAATACCCGATGATCACCTCCTTCCACTAAGTGCTATTTAGCTGTCAAGTGGTCATAGAAAACAAATACTTCTATGCCTGGTTAAATTCGGCCGGATAATACCTTTCGGGCCGGTTGTCATTTGGTCGTCTTCGACCAATCTTCGTGCGACTATTTATTCTCGACATCGCCGGTGGCGGCGCCGTGAAGCTTGATCTCCACCTTTTCTTCGAGGGCAGCGTAGTAAGCCTTGAGGATCTTGATGACCTCTGGCTTGGAGAACTCGGGGGGCACCGGCTTGTCCTCGGACAGCATCTTGCGGAGCATGGTGCCGGACAGCAGCAGCCGCGCGCCGCTTACGTAGTTGCCGTCCTCATCGATGACGGCCTTCTCATCGTGCGGGCAGGTCTTCATGGAAGCCATGGTACCGCACTCGTAACAGTAGAAGGTCCAGTCCAGCGGCAGGGGCTTGAGTTCGAGCGAGCCCTCGGGAATTTCTAAAAAGATCTTCTGAGCGTCAAAGGGGCCGTAGTAGTCACCCACGCCCGCGTGGTCTCGTCCGACGATCAGGTGGCTACAGCCATAGTTCTGACGAAAGCAAGCGTGAAGCAAGGCTTCACGGGGACCGGCGTAGCGCATCTCCATGGGGTAGCCCCCCTGCAGCACGCGTTCCTTGCGGAAGTAGTTGTCCACCAGGGCCTGAATCGCGTCGACCCGCACGTCAGCGGGAATATCGCCTTCTTTCAGCTTGCCCACCAACTGGTGGATGTAGACGCCGTCACAGACCTCAATGGCGATCCAGGCCAGGTAGGCGTGGGAGTTGTGCATGGGGTTGCGGAGCTGCAGCGCCGCCACCGTGTCCCAGCCTCGCTCCTCAAACATTGCCCGGGACTGGGCCGGTGTCTGATAGAGGTCGCCGAACTCTGAGGGATAAAAACTCTCACTCAGCACCTTGATGGGACCGGCCAGGTTGATCTCCTCTTGAGCCATTACCTTCTGCGCCCCGGGATGGCCCTCAGCATCATCGGTCCCGAAGATCGCTTTGCACTCATGGACCTTGTCGATGGTGTATTTTTCCGTCACCTTCATGGTGGCGAGTATCTCGTCATTTTCCACATCCACGAGAGCGACCTCTTCATTGGCGCCAATGCTGTCCGCCAACTCTTTGGTCGCCGACAGGGTGATGGGAATGGGCCAGAAAGTTCCATCTGCCGTCAAGAACTTGTCACAGACTCCCTTCCAGTCATCATAGCCCATGAACCCTGCCAGCGGGGTGAAAGCGCCGATGCCCAGCATGAGCACGTCAGAAGCTTCCCGTGAAGTCATAGGTACTTGCTTTAAGGTCTTTGCCTTTTCAACTTCTGCCTTGAGCTCAGCGCCCTCTTGCAGCAACGGTTTCAGCTTTCTCTCTTTTCCGTGTGGAGGTACCAACTTCGACATTTCCTGTTCTCCCTTCTTCATTGAGTATTCATTTTCCAAAACCTATATGAGTTGCGGCAAGCCCTACTACCCAGGGCGCCTTCTCAACAACTTAGTGGAATCTTCTCTTCCACTCCTACAAAAAGCGCAAAATTATCCTGTCCCGCCTGTTGCTTGTGAAAATTTACTCTAACTGTGATAGGCAATAACGCCTCGATCCCTACGGTGTCGCGCCTCGGAAATTTTTCCCTTTCAGGTGGCGGGGTAAAATCCGTTTACACGACTGCCGGGCTACCGCGTCTGTTCATTATCCCGGTAGATGAAACGGTTCGTTTTCGTTTCGCTAAACCGGAAAGTCTTATTTACAGCAGGCTCAAGGGGGCGGCGTTTTCTACCAACCCCTCCATGTTCGGGCCCAGTAAATACCTGAGCACAACCCCGTTGCGAGGGGAGAGAAAATACATTGGCTGGCCTGATTTTGTACTATCTTTAACAATGTTGGGGGCAATATAACCTGTAACAGATAAATCTGCAAGCATTTTTTTTCACAAATTTATGTGAAATTTAGGCTTTTTAGAAGGGTCACAAAAGTGGTTGACTTTATAGCAAAAAATCGATAACTGCAAAGTGATTTTAGATTGCGGAATGCGGATTTCGGATTGGCTCCTGTAGCGATAGTTCAGAAACTCACGAGCGACATCAGATTACAGCTCTCAACTAACATCAATCCTAAATCCACAATCCGAGATGAAAAAAGGTGTGAACCTTGCCGAACAAAAATCGCTTTCCTTTATATGGTTGGCTTGGGCTCTGCGTACTGGTAGTTGCCCAGGTTCTCCTGTTTGTTGGCATAGAGGTGGTGAGATACTGGTTCTTTCCTCTTGCCTGGTGGCCATACATTCTGATCGTTGACGGGCTCGTCTACCACCGTAAGGGCAGGTCACTGCTCAAGCACCATCCGCGCGAGTTTTTTCTCCTTTTACCCTGGTCTGTCTGCTTCTGGCTCATCTTCGAGCTCTTCAACGTTGTCCTGAACAACTGGCACTACGTCATGGTGCCCGAAAATATGCTCCAACGCTGGGTTGGATATGCGGTGTGCTACGCTACTGTGCTCCCGGGGCTCTTTGAGACCATGGAGCTTTTGGATGCCTATGGTCTTTTTAAGAAATCGCGGCTGCGACCTATCTCCGGCTCAACTCGTTGGTATGTTCCCTTTGTAATCACTGGGCTCGTCTTCCTGGTCTTGCCCCTTGTCTGGCCTCAGTTCTTTTTTCCGCTGGTCTGGTCCATTTTTATATTTCTCCTCGAACCTCTGAATCACCGCTTGGGATTGCGCTCTCTGATGCGGGAGTGGCAGCTGGGGACTCTCCGTACCTTTTATCTCTTGCTGACAGCGGGCGCCATTTGCGGCCTTTGGTGGGAGTTTTGGAACTACTGGGCCCTCACCAAGTGGGTCTATACCGTGCCTCACGTCGGCTGGCTGAAAATCTTTGAAATGCCCATCCTCGGTTTCTTTGGCTTCCCCCCATTTGCGGTTGCATGTTACGTTATGATGAGTACCGTCTCTTTTCTTCGCCAGGGACGGAGCTGGCAAGATCCATCCAAGCCTGTCACCCGGTCACGACCAGGTCTGGCTTTCCTCGCGGGTCTTGCCCTGGTCACCTTTTGCCTGTTTGCTTTCCACCAGATCGATGTGCATACCGTAGTTTCATGGCGACCGTGAGGGAAAAGACCCCGAGGGCCTTTTCCCGCATAGAGCATGGAGCATAGGGTATGGAGCAGAAGGACGACACGGAGACGCGGCGAGAAAAGCGTGGGGCGTTTTGTCAGTGGTCAGTTGTCCGTTGTCCGTTGCAGAAGGAATAAAGGGCAGAGCGAAGATGATTGCGGATTTGGGATTTAAAAGTAAGGAGTCAGGAGACAGGACAAAAGAGGTATTACAATTTTGGTTTTTTATTCTGGATTCTGAATTCTGGATCCTGAATTCTTATATATTTCTGTGCCTAGTGCTTAGTTCCTGGTGCCTAGTTGAAATGGCTGCCCGCCTGTCCCGAGCTTGTCGCGGGGCTGTCAGCTGCAATCTGCCTGCTGGCCTCTGACCTCCGATCTCTGACTTCTCACCCTATGCCCTACCTGTCCTGAGCTTGTCGAAGGATGCTCTATGCCACTACTTGCCTTGACGCGCCTCCCCCCACGGGTTAATAGTTAAACCTAATCGAAATTAAAGGAACTGAACCGCGTGGAGCCAACAACCTTTTATCTCCGAAGCTTGGGTTGCCCGAAAAATCGGGTTGACAGCGAGGTCATTCTGGGCGCTCTCATGAATGGCGGCCACAAGCCAGTAGAGGATCCTCTGGAGGCCCGGCTTATCGTGGTAAACACTTGCAGTTTTATCGAGAGTGCCACTCAGGAATCCATTGATACCATTTTGGAACTGGCCCAAGCCAAGCAGCGAGGACAGTGTAAGTTCTTTGTGGTGGCAGGCTGTTTGCCCCAGCGTTATGGCCGCAAATTGGCTAACTCCATGCCCGAAGTGGACCTCTTTGTTGGCACCAGTTCGTTTGCTCGTTTGCCTTCTCTCCTCGCCAACCTGCAGAAGGGGGATCGGGAAAGACTCAGTATAGAGTCCCCCAGATTTTTGATGACTTCGGAAACTCAACGAGTTCTTTCGACTCCCTTCTACAGTGGTTACCTCAAGATTGCGGAAGGTTGCAGTAACCGCTGTACTTTTTGTACCATCCCGGCCATCCGAGGTCCCTACCGCAGTCGTCCCCGGGACGACCTGTTTCAAGAGGCCGAACGGCTCGCTTCGCAGGGGGTGATAGAGCTCAATCTGGTGGCGCAGGATACCACTGGTTATGGCATGGATCTGGGCACTGAGCCCCGTCTTTCCGACCTTTTGGAAGATCTGGCAAAAATTGACAAGTTCTCATGGATTCGAATTCTGTATGGCTATCCCCAGAGGATAGACCGCAGACTCCTGGAAGTTATTGCGTCCTATGGCTGCATCTGCAAGTATCTCGACATTCCTCTTCAGCACGTATCCGCACGATTACTCAAGGCCATGGGTCGATCCGGCTCTTCCGAGGAATTCCATGAAATAATTGCCTTCATTCGCGCTTATCTGCCGGAGGTAACTCTTAGGACTACACTTATAGTGGGATTTCCAGGAGAAACGGAAGCGGACTTCCAAGAACTTTATGAATTTGTGGAGAAGGCGGGTTTCCAGCGGCTGGGAATATTCGCTTATTCACCCGAAAAAGGGACGAAAGCCGCGAGGCTGAAGAGTGCTGTGGGGGAATCAGTCAAACAGGAACGGCTCCGGGCACTTGTTGATCTCCAGGAAAAAGTTAGCCTGGATTACCACCAGAAACTCGTTGGCACCGTCCAGCCGATCCTCGTTGAAGGAGTGAGTGGCGAGACCGACCTTCTGCTTGAAGGGCGCCTCGCATCGCAAGCTCCTGAAGTAGACGGTTGCGTGTTTATCAACAAAGGCTTCGGTCAGGTGGGTGAGATTATGGAAGTGCGAATTACTGAAGCTCACCCTTACGATCTGGTCGGGGAAATCGTTTGAGTTTCCAGGAGGAATCTCCGAGTGGAGACTATAGTTCTCTCCGAATTGTTTTGACAATAGGCTCAATTTGGGCTATCAGAAGATGTTATAGTGTTTTTCCATTCCTAACTTTAACTCAGGAACGTCACCATTGTCCCCCAAGAGCACCGCAAAAGATTTGACGCCCCCCCAGTATTCCTTCTTCGGTCAGCTGGATGATGACCTCCAGCGCATTGAGGAGGAAATTAAGAAAAATCTGCACTCAAGTGTTCCACTCATCGCTCTGGTGACGCGCTACATCATGCGCAGTGGCGGAAAACGTCTGCGCCCTCTGATGATGGTGCTCGCCTCCCGATTATCAAACTACCAGGGCGACTACCAATATGCCCTCTCCATCGTATTCGAGTACCTGCACGCCGCCACCCTTCTCCATGATGATGTTGTGGATAATGCTGAACTGCGGCGCGGCAGGCCATCGGCCAACACCCTCTGGGGCAATGCTGCTGTAGTCCTTGTGGGTGATTTTCTGCTGGCCACCTCCTTCCTCCTTACCGTGATGAGTGGCAACTTGGAAATCCTCCAGGTCCTCTCAGAAACTACCACCTCCATGGCCGAAGGTGAGGTTCTACAGCTCATCAATAGTGACAATCTAGAGATCTCTGAACAGGACTACATAGAGGTCATAACACGCAAGACTGCGATTCTCATTTCGGCAGCCTGCCAGATCGGTGCCATCCTTGGTGAGGCTGACGAGGAGCAAGAAGAGGCCATGCGTCGCTTCGGCCTCAACTTAGGCATCGCTTTCCAGCTCAGAGACGACTTCCTGGACTATGCCGGCAGCGAGGAGGAGTTCGGCAAGCCGGTGGGTAAGGATCTTCAGGAAGGCAAGATCACCCTACCTCTCATTCACACCCTGCAGTCGAGTAACGAAGCGGACCGCCAGCGTCTAGTTGAACTCATCACCTCAGAAGGTAATTATGAAAAAGCCTTTGCTGAGGTCAAAACAATTATCCAACAGTATCAGGGACTCGACTACACTGACCAGCTTGCGAGCAATTATATAGCTGCGGCCAAATCAGCTCTGTCAATTTTTCCACCCTCACCCACCCTAGAATCCTTTCTCGAGATCGCCGATTATACCCTTACGCGTCGCACCTAGCCCGGATATTTCCTTTTTCGCCCCCCCTCCGTCAATACTAAAGACTAAGTACTCCTTCGACCCATTCGACAGGCTCAGAGCATGCAGGCTCAGGACAGGTAGGAACTAGGCACTTGTGGTCATATGCTTCGCGTCATTTGACTCCGCCGTCACTCATGGTCATTTGGCCAGCTTTTATTTGCCCCTGGATGAATATGGGTATGAGGTTTGCATAGAAATTCTATCCACTTTGACATGTG
>CAMYLW010000086.1 GCA_947259475.1 Thermodesulfobacteriota bacterium | reverse complement strand
ACAGATTGATACACCGAAAGTTTGTCTTGCCTTTAAATGGCCGTAGACAAGAGGATAAATACCTGATAGGAGCAATCTTGTCAAAGCATGTTGGTGGCCGTTAAGGTGACTACCTCGGCATGTTATGAACTGCAACTGCTCATCTGATATGTGGACTACGCGGGCGGGGATAAACCCCGCCCTTACTCCCGACAGGTTCTGAAGAACAACGTAGGGGAGGGGTTCACCCCCTCCCGCCAAGCGCGTTATGGAGTAAACATCTCTTCACCCTCTATCTCCTTGTCGCCGCGTCAGCTACAAATCATGGATTGTCAGCGTAATAAAGGAAACCCTATGGCGAAGAAAATACACTACACCCAACTCGACTCCCCCTGGGGTTCCCTCTTTCTGGCAGGGACGGACAGAGGGATTTGTGCATGCAGATTCATGAACGGTAAGGATGAAGCCGGCCCAATCGCCGCTGTGATGAAAAAGAACTCCGAGGCCCTTATAAAAGAAGATAGAGTCCCTCTGACTCCAGCCGTCGAGCTTTTGCGACGCTATTTCTCAGGTGAACCAGAGCGTTTTCTTTATCCCTTGGATCTCCAAGGCAGTACCTTTCAAATCCGGACCTGGTCAGCCCTGAGCGATATTCCCTTGGGTAGGATTGTTACGTACGGACAGATAGCCGACCGGATTGGCAGCCCCCGAGCTGCCAGGGCAGTGGGGCAGGCCTGTGGCAGTAATCAGGTGGTCCTGTTTGTGCCATGTCACCGGGTAGTGGCTGCTCATGGTAAATTGGGAGGCTTTGGCGGTGGCCTTCAGTTGAAAAAGGCTCTTCTTCGACACGAAGGATTTTTCAGCTTTCAGCGGTCAGCTGTCAGCGATCAGAAATGAATATAATGAATATCTGGTTAGGATTGAAAAACCGAGCAGGTATTGGGAGCTGAGGTCATGGTTGTGAATGGTATTCTACAAGTCTGGAAGCTGAATCAGCGCTTTTTCTGCTGGTTGGTCCTCATAAAGGATACGGTACATTTGCTCGCAAATTGGCATCTCGATTCCCTGTTGCTGGGCCAGATTATGAACAGAACGAGTGGTTTTGACCCCTTCCGCCACCATTTTCATCTCGGCAAGTATCTCGGCAAGTTTTTTACCCTGTCCAAGCTGATACCCTACAGTGCGGTTGCGGCTGAGATCACCGGTACAGGTGAGAACCAGATCACCCACACCAGCGAGTCCCAGAAAAGTCAAAGGGTGGGCCCCCATACTGGTGCTTAGGCGGCTCATTTCAGCTAACCCCCTGGTCATCAGCGCCGCGCGGGTGTTGTAACCCAGGCCAAGGCCATCAGTGATGCCAGCAGCCAAGGCTATGATATTCTTCAGCGCCCCGCCCATTTCCACCCCAATCACATCTGTACTGGTGTAAGCCCTAAAAAATTCAGTGGAAAAAAGCCTTTGTATTTCCTGCGCCACTTCCCTGGAAGTGGAGGCCACAGTGACTGCCGTAGGCACCTTCTTAACTACCTCGCGGGCAAAGCTAGGGCCTGAAAGCACTGCATACTCCCAGTCCATGCCAGCCGGCATGATCTCACTCCAGACCCCGGACATGGTTTGCAGAGACTCATTTTCAATACCTTTGGTGGCGCTCACTATCACAACCGGTCCCTGCAAGAATTCAAGCATCTGCATGGCAAGGCGCCGATGCACGTGGGAGGGCACGGCCATGAGCACAATCCGCTTCCCGGCCAGCACCTTCTCCAGGCTATTACCTGGCTTGAGCAGTGGTGACAGTTGTACCCCCGGCAGATAGAGCGTATTTTCTCTGGTCTTTTGCATTTCTTCGCAAAGGTCCTCTTCAAAGACCCAGAGGGTGACGGCAATACCCTTTTCGGCCAACATATTAGCGAGTGCGGTTCCCCAGCTACCGCCGCCCACCACGGCCACAGCCTCTGTAAAGCCCTTTTGCGTATCCTCTTCGTCCATTAATTCTCCGCTGCCTCATCCCCTTCCGGCTCCTCTTCCTCCGACTCTGCCAAAATGGCCATATCCACTACTCTTTCATCTTCTGGGATGTTAATAAGGCGAACTCCCTGGGTAACCCGACCAATTATGGAAATCTCATTGACCTTCATTCTAATGAGAAGACCACGATCAGTGATAAGCATGATTTCGTCACTATCCCATACCTGCCGAAAGCCAACCACGGGGCCATTTCTCTCGGTTGTCCTCATGCTCAGCACCCCTTTGCCTCCCCGGTGACGAAGGGGATATTCCTTGGTCCGGGTGCGTTTGCCGTAACCATTTTCGCTCACCGTCAGAATCGTGGCCTCCTCACTCACCACCTCCATGCCCACCAGGGAGCTGCCGTCCACATTCATGCCCTTGACCCCCCGGGTCACCCGACCTAGGGGCCGAATTTCCTCTTCACGACAGCGAAGAGCCTTCCCCGCCTGGGTGGTAAAAAATAGCTGTTGGCTGCCATCTGTGAGCCGAACATTGATGAGCTCGTCATCCTCGTCAATTTTCAGTGCTATGATACCGCCAGCTCGTGGTTTGCCATAGGCCATCAGTGCGGTCTTCTTTACCACACCTTTTCTCGTGGCCATTACCACATACATGTCGGTCTCAAATTCCCGCACCGGCAGTATGGTGGCCACCCGTTCCGCCTCCTGCAATGGCAGCAGGTTGACTATGGCCTTTCCCCGCGCCAAAGGGCCGGCTTCAGGCAACTGATACACCTTCAACCAATGGATACGTCCAAGGTTGGTGAAAAATAGCAGGTAGTCATGGGTTGAAGCCACAAAAAGAAGCTCAACGAAATCTTCCTCACGCGGCCTGGTACCTGATCTACCTTTACCACCTCGTCGCTGGCTGCGGTAGAGTTGAACTGGACTCCTCTTGATGTAGCCGGCGTGAGAGACCGTGACCACCATGTCTTCCTCGGTGATGTAATCTATCAGGTCCAACTCCTGAACGTCCCTGACAATCTCCGTGCGCCTGCCGTCTCCATACTCTTCTTTGAGCTCTATGAGCTCTTGGCGCACCACGCTCAACAAGAGGCTTTCATCTTCCAGAATTTTTCGCAACCGGGCAATCTCATCGAGAATTTTTCGGTGCTCCTCTAGTATGCGCTGGCGCTCGAGCCCGGTGAGTCTTTGCAACCGCATCTCAAGGATGGCCTGAGCTTGTTTGTCAGTGAGTCCATATTCTCCCATCAACTGAGCTTTGGCTTCCTTGGGATTGGGCGCCCGCTTTATAAGCTCAATAATGGCATCAATGTTTTCCAGGGCAATTTTCAAACCTTCCAGGATGTGAGCCCGCTCCTCGGCCCGCCGTAACTCAAAAACTGTACGCCGCATGACAACAGTGCGACGATGTTCCAGGAAATGGCCAAGAATCTCCTTCAAAGAGAGAAGTTCCGGGCGGTTGTGGACAATGGCCAGCATATTTATGCCAAAAGTGACCTCCATATTGGTATACTTGTAAAGATTGTTCAGCAGAACCTCAGCATGCTCATCTCTCTTCAACTCTATGACTACACGCATTCCTTGCCGGTCTGATTCATCACGAATGTCCCGTATCCCTTCAATCCTTTTCTCTTTGACCAGTTCAGCAATCCGTTCCAATAGACGTGCTTTGTTTACCTGGAAAGGCAGCTCATTGATGACAAGACGTTGCTGTTCCCCATCTACCCCTTCCACTTCCACTCGAGCACGCACCTTTATTAACCCTTTGCCTGTGGTATAGGCCTCACGGAGTCCTCGGGCGCCGTAAAGCAAACCTGCTGTCGGGAAATCTGGTCCAGGGATAATTCCGAGTAATTCCTCGAGCTCTATGTGGGGATTATCGATGGTGGCGATAAGTGCATCGACAACCTCATTCAAATTATGGGGTGGAATGTTACAAGCCATACCAACTGCAATTCCAGATGCCCCATTTATGAGGAGGTTGGGTACCAAGGTCGGCAGAACCGTGGGTTCATCGAGGGAGGAATCGTAGTTGGGAGCGAAATCAACCGTCTCTTTGTCCAGATCGGTGAGAAACTCATGGGCCAGCTTGTTCTGTCGGACTTCAGTGTATCGCATGGCCGCTGGTGGATCTCCATCCACCGAACCGAAGTTTCCTTGACCGTCAACCAATCTATAGCGCATCGAAAAATCCTGAGCCATGCGCACAAGAGCATCATACACTGCGGTATCACCATGGGGATGATACTTACCAATTACGTCACCGACAATACGGGCGGATTTCTTGTATGGCTTATTCCAGTCGTTACTCAACTCCCGCATCGCATAGAGTATGCGTCGGTGCACCGGCTTGAGCCCATCGCGCACATCTGGAAGGGCCCTGCCGATGATAACGCTCATGGCATAATCTAAATAAGAATGCTTTAATTCCTCTTCGATGGTGATACGTTGGCTGCTCTCTTGTTGGCTCATAAGTTTTTCTCAGCAAAAATGGTTACATGAGTTGTTTCTCGTCCGTGGTCCCCCACCAGGCCCACCACTGAATCGCGGCTGGAAAGCCGCTCCCACAGAATGTTAAGGACCACTGACAAAAAAACAGGATGAAACGTCCAAAACCTGAACTTCGCCCCAGACCTTGGCGCCGCCATCCTGCTCGTCTTCATCTATATATCCAATTCTCTCACTTCCAAAGCGTTGCTCTGGATGAACTCCCTTCTTGGCTCCACCTTGTCTCCCATAAGGATGGTAAAAATTATATCGGCTTCAACCGCATCCTCTACAGTTACTTGGAGCAAGGTGCGTTTCTCGGGATCCATGGTGGTCTCCCATAATTGCTCGGGATTCATTTCCCCGAGCCCTTTATAACGCTGAAGGCTCAAGCCTTTTTCTCCTTGCTGGCGCAGGTATTCCAGCAAACCCCTCTTGGAGTGGATGGGCATCTCCTTTTCGCCTTCAACTACTCTATAGGGTGGCTCGTCAAGGTCACGTAGTTGTTGTCGCTTTTCCAGAGCACGGCGGAAAGCCACCATATTGAACAGATGCCGGCCAACCGTAATCCAACCCCATCCATTCTCTTTGGCCCGTACTTGAATTTCAAACGTTCTATATTCCTCATTCTCCCGGAGATCACCCACCTCGAAGTTTTCTTTCTTGAACTCTTCCTGCAGCCGGGCCATACTCGCCCGATCCGCCTGAAGCTGCTGCTCCGAAGCAAGTCTTAAGAGAATCTTCATCAAATCGGGATCGTAGCCCCTTTTCTGTAGGGAATGAAGCACCTCAAAATAACCAACCATTTTCTCCATTAGCTCTAACAAATCATCGCCGCCGAACACCTTGCCGCTCTTTTCCACGAGCACTTTGCGGTCTTTGGTGGCGCGCTGCAGCAGAAAGCGCTGGAATGAAGATTCATCTCGTATATAGTTTTTTTGCTTGCCATAGCTCACCCGCAGAAGTGGGGGCTGTGCAATATACAGGTGTCCATTTGTGATGAGTTCTTCCATCTCCCGGTAGAAAAAGGTGAGCAGTAAGGTGCGAATGTGGGAGCCATCCACGTCGGCGTCAGTCATTATGATTACCCGGTGGTAGCGCAGTTTGGACAGATCGAAATCATCCTTACCCACACCGGTCCCGAGTGCAGTGAACATTGTGCAGATTTCCTGGTTTTCTAACATCTTGTCGAAACGCGCTTTTTCCACATTGAGGATCTTACCGCGCAAGGGCAATATTGCCTGAAATTTCCGATCTCGTCCCTGTTTTGCCGATCCCCCGGCGGAATCCCCCTCCACTATAAATAACTCGCTCTGGGCTGGATCCCTTTCCTGACAGTCTGCCAACTTGCCTGGCAGGGAGTGCTCTCCCAGGACACTTTTCCGTCGAGTAAGATCTCTGGCTCGTCGGGCCGCCTCTCGCACCCTGGCAGCTTCCACCACCTTGGTGAGAACGGCACGACCTATTTGCGGATTCTCCTCAAAAAAGGAGCTGAGATGCTCATAGATCAGCGTCTCCACCAAGCCTTTCACTTCACTGTTGCCCAGTTTTGTCTTGGTTTGGCCCTCGAACTGCGGGTTGGCCAATTTGACGCTGATGACAGCAGCCAAACCTTCACGAACGTCGTCACCTTCAAGCTTTTCCTTCAGGTTCTTGGGGGTGGCATCACCTGCAACATATTGATTTATTGTTCTGGTAAGGCCCGCCTTAAAGCCGCTGAGATGGCTGCCACCCTCCTTGGTGTTTATGTTGTTGGCAAAAGAGAATATTTTCTCGCTATAGGTGGCGTTATACTGGAGGGCGATCTCCACCGCAATGCCATCTCTGGTGCCGGACAGGTGGATCACATCGGGATGGACAACATTTCTGTTTTCGTTGAGGTATTGCACAAATGAGATAATCCCACCTTCATAATAAAACTGCTGTCTTCGATTCTTGCGCTCATCCTCTATGGTTATTCGCACTCCCTTGTTGAGAAAAGCCAATTCACGCAAGCGATTCAGGAGGATTTCGAAACTAAAGTTAATGTCTTTAAAAATAAGCGGATCAGGCCTGAAAGTAACCCTCGTCCCTCTGCGCTTCGTGGTACCAATAGTTTGTAGGGGCGTTACGGTTTCGCCGCGCTCATAGCGCTGCTGATGCACTTTACCATCCTTGCGAATTTCCACTTCTAGAAACTCACTCAGCGCATTTACCACCGAGACGCCAACGCCGTGAAGTCCTCCAGATACCCGATAAGACTGATTGTCAAACTTGCCGCCGGCATGAAGTTTGGTCATCACTACTTCAACCGCAGGAACACCTTCTTTCTCGTGTTTATCTATAGGTATGCCCCTGCCGTTATCATCAACGGTGATAGTGTTGTCAGCTTGAATCTGAATATCTATCTGATCACAAAAGCCAGCAAGCGACTCATCGATACTATTATCGACCACTTCGTAGACAAGATGGTGGAGGCCTTCGGTGGAAAGATTGCCAATGTACATGGCTGGCCGTTTGCGGACCGCAGATAAACCCTCCAGTACCTTGATCTTGCTGGCGTCGTACTCTTTCACACCAATACCCGGCGCTTGATCTAGATTTTCCATAGGCTCCATCACGACTTTTTTGAAGTTATTTAAACGTCTTATTATACCAGCTTGCCACCTATAAACCTAGTCCGGATATTTCCCCTCTTGCGACAGTCTGTTGGAGTGGTGGAGTCTATGAAATCCCAAACTCCAAGCTCCAAGAACCAAATTACAAACAAATCTGATTTGTTATTTGGAATTTTTAATCACTGCTATCATCACAACCGCATCGGCATAACCACCGAAAAGAAGCCCTCGTCTTCTTCACCAGCGATTATGCATGCGCTTGATTCATCGATCATCTTTGCCGATATGACCTTGCTCGTCATAACTGCCAGAATCTCCATAAAATAGCGTGGATTAAAGGCGATAGTCATCTCTTCGCCCTGGTAGGTTACAGGAATCTCCTCCCTGGCGTCGCCTATCTCTGGATTGTTGGAAATGATTTCCATATGTTCTGGATTGATCTTACAGCGTATACCGCGGTACCGATCAGTTGAGATAATGGACATGCGTCGTAGCATTTCCATGAATCTCGGACGATCAACCTCCAGTACCCTCTCACAATTTTTCGGTACCACTGTGTCATAATCTGGGAAGTCGCCATCGATGAGTCTCATAATCAAGGTGGATTCACCTTGTCTGAAGATGGCAGTATTTTCTTGGAAGGCCACCTGCACTTGCTCGCTTTCTTCTAGAAGCCGACTCAGTTCCAGCATTCCCTTTCTGGGAATGATAATACCCTTGTCAAATGCGAATTTGCTCACCTCTGGAAGTGGCTTTTGGATGAAGGCGAGGCGATGCCCGTCGGTGGCCACCAATTTTAGGCAGATGGGATCCTCTGTCTCCACTTTTTCAAAATATATTCCAGAGAGATTGTATCGTGTCTCCTCCGTGGAAACAGCAAAGATCGTCTTGTCTATCATTTCCTTCAGTAAGGGCGCTTCCATCTCAACCCACTCTACATCCTCATATTTCATCACTTGAGGGAACTCATCCGCTGGAAGTCCCACGAGATTATACTCTGTAGTTCCACTGGAGATATTTACCCACTGGTTTTCTTTCTCAGTGATGCGGAGTTCAGGAAACGGAAGTTCTTTAACGATCTCATAGAATTTTCGTGCCTGGATAGTAACAGCTCCTTCTTTTGTCACCTTGGCCTCGTAACTTCCGCTAAAACTAACCTCCAAATTGGTTGCGGTTAGGTGCAGTTGTTTCTCTTTTGCTTCTAACAGTACATTGGAAAGAACCGGCATTGAGCTGCGTTTCTCTGCAACAGACTGGGATTTCTGTAAACCTCTGAGAAGATCATCTCGTTGAATGGTGAGTTCCATTACTCCTCCTTATTACAGGCTTTGATTATTTATATTAAAGTATTGGTAAAGATAATTTTAAACATAAGGCCTGTATATTTGTAAATAACAAGACTAGTCTTTTGATTTTCCTATTACTTCTTCCTTATAATCTTCCAATAGTTTCTTTTCAATCTCAACGATTCGTTCAGCAAATACTCTATTTCTTCTTATCTCAGCACGTACCTTGCGACAGGCATAAATAACTGTGGAATGATCCCGACCGCCAAAGGAGTCCCCAATGGCAGCGTAGGTTGACCCAGTCAGCTTTCTGCTAAGGTACATCCCGGCTTGGCGAGCAACTACCAGGGGACGGGCTTTGGTTGCTCCTGGGAGCGCTTCCAAGGAGACACCATACGCAGCACACACTTCCTTTTGGATGGCTTGCATGGAAAGTCTTTCCGGTCTAGGAGTGGCGTTTCCATGGATGGCAAAGGATCTCTCTTTCAGGCTCGGAAGACTGCCCTCCTTTTCAACAATCTCTTGCAACTTTTCTACAAAGTCCTTGATCTCGTGAAAATTAAGCGGCCCATGTTCTGCAAGATACCGGCAGATCTCTTTAGATGACGGCATCTTACTGGCGCCGAGGAAGGTTTCGATTACTTGGTAGCAACCGTCAATATCCGGCTCTTGAATGCGTGCTATCAATCCCCAGCCTAACCGAGAGCGAAGGCCCAGGGAGAGATCGGGGACCTGGTGAGGAAGGCGAGTGGCAGTAAACACCATTCTTGTCCCCACGTCGTAACACCAATTAAATATTTCTCTGAAATGTTGCTGGAAATTTCCCTCAGGAGGCACTTGATGGACATCATCCACCAACAGAACCTTGAGATCGCCCAGGGTCTGCCAGAGTGCTTCGTATGGGGAAGGCGGTATGGAGGGACCGAAGACAAGGAGATTTCGACAACTGAGATAGGCGACACTGCCATCATTGTTGGCCTGCCAATCATTGCCGATAGCGTGGAGAAGATGAGTCTTGCCCAGTCCTGGAGGCCCTTCAATAAACAAAGGATTGAAGGCGGCATTGGCGTCCTGACAGACATCCTTGGCTGCAGCAAAGGCAAAGCGGTTAAAGGGAGCTAATACGTAGTTCTCAAAGGTCTGCGAGGTCTGGAAGGTTGTCGCAAGTGGTACATTGCCTATGAATGGGCGCTGGGTTTTGGAGGACTTACCCTGACCATCAGGCTTTTGCAGGAGAAGCCGGACACCGCTATCTATCATGCGACAGGATGATTGCATGAGTGCAAGGTAATGTTCCTCAATCCAGTAATAATGGAATCGGCTGGGGGCCTGTAAGACAAGGTGGCCGCTTTGCAGGGTAGTAACCTTAAGAGGCTCTATCCATTGCTGGAACTGCTCAGCGGTCAGAGTCTGTTTCAAAACCCTGCGTGCCTCGGGCCACAGGGAGTCCATGGGCAAACCTCGCTTCCAAGCCGGCCTCGCCTGCTGTGGCGAAAGCTGCCGAGGGAGATATCCATCCTAACGGGATTGGTGTCGTGACCTGTATCCTTATAAACTCATTGATTTCTCTATAGGAATCTGTTTGGTACTATAGAGAAAAACAGTTCAAAATTCAACGGATTTTTTACCTTAGATAATCGCCTCTTCCGAGGCGGACTTCATTTTTGTCTTGACAAAAAGATGAAGCTGAAATAAACATTTTGATAAACAATGTGAAAAAATGTTTTTTCTCGAGGTGGCTTAGCCACTAATCCCCCAAAAGCGTTATTTGGTCTCCGTTCGCACCATTTTACGCTTATCAAAGACATCCTGGCGTCTTGAAACCTAGCTATGTGAGTTTTTTGCCGAAGCGCTGAACAGAGACATAGTTTAGGAAGCTATTAGTATGTGCGGGCGATAGTTATTTTTTTGCCTTCTAACTTACCATTCCAGACACGTTCCAGGTAGTGGAAAATGTTGCACTTCCGGGGCCTGGATCCAGATAAATATTATTATTCCAGTCTTTGATGGACAAAAGGTCCGAGGCTTAGAAAATAGACACATTCTGAAAAAAACATGGTCCAAAGGAGGTGATGACGGCAGCGATCATATGACCACACCATAACAGCTGTAAGAACATTCATATCAACCAAGGAGGTAAGGAGGTTTCAATGGCTTATGATGCAGTAAAGATGGCAGACTGGCAGATCTCGGAAGCGGCTGAGGAGAATATGCCTACTCCTGAAGAATGGCGGGATAAACTGGGTCTTGAAGCAGATGAAATTATCCCCCAGGGAAGACTGTGCAGACTGGATTTCATGAAGATCATCGATCGGCTGAAAGACAAACCGGATGGCAAGTACATTGAGGTTACCGCCATCACCCCCACCCCATTAGGTGAAGGCAAAAGCACCACTTCCTGCGGCCTGATGGAAGGTATGGGAAAACGCGGGGTAAATGTTGGTGGCGTTCTGCGACAACCTTCCGGTGGTCCGACCATGAACATTAAGGGAACCGCGGCCGGCGGCGGCAACTCTTTGCTGATCCCCATGACCGAATTCTCCATGGGTCTCACCGGTGACATCAACGACATCATGAACGCTCACAACCTGGCCATGGTCGCCCTGACCTCCAGAATGCAGCATGAGCGGAATTACAACGATGAACAGCTTGCGCGCCTGACCCGTATGCCCAGGCTGGACGTCGACCCCACCCGGGTGGAGATGGGCTGGATCATGGACTACTGCGCCCAGTCTCTGCGAAATATTATCATTGGTTTAGGTGGCCGCTATGATGGTTTCACCATGCAGTCCAGGTTCGGCATTGCGGTCAGCTCCGAGCTCATGGCGATTCTTTCCATTGTCTATGATCTGAAAGATTTGCGCGAAAAACTGAACAACATCACCGTGGCCTTTGACAAAACCGGCAAACCGGTCACCACCGGCGATCTGGAAGTGGGTAATGCCATGACCGCCTGGATGCGCAACACCATCAATCCCACTCTGATGTGTACGGCTGAATATCAACCTTGTATGGTACATGCTGGACCGTTTGCCAACATCGCCGTGGGTCAGTCTTCAATTATCGGCGACCGGGTCGGCCTGAAGATTTTTGACTACAATGTGACCGAGTCCGGTTTCGGCGCTGACATCGGCTTTGAAAAATTCTGGAACGTTAAATGCCGCTACAGCGGGCTGAAACCCCACGTCTCCGTGCTCACCAGCACTATCCGGGCGCTCAAGATGCACGGCGGAGGCCCCAAGGTCGTAGCCGGCTTGCCGCTTCCCGAAGAGTACACGAAAGAAGGTCTGGACGTACTGGAAAAGGGTGTGGCCAATATGGTGCACCACATCAACACCATCCGGATGTCCGGTATTAACCCGGTGGTCTGCATAAACCGCTTCCACACCGATACCGACGCTGAGGTGGCCATGGTGCGCAAGGCAGCCGAGGAAGCCGGGGCCCGCTGTGCAGAGTCCACTCACTGGGCCGATGGCGGTGACGGTGCTCTTGAATTTGCCGATGCGGTCATCGAGGCTTGCGAGCAAGAGCCCGAGTTCAAGTTCCTCTACCCGTTAGAGACAAAGCTGCGTGATCGGGTTGAACTCATCGCCAAGAACGTCTACGGAGCCGATGGCGTGGCCTGGACCCCGGCAGCCGAAGCCAAGGCCAAAATGCTCGAGGGTGACTCCCAATACGATGATTACACCACCATGATGGTGAAGACCCACCTCTCCCTCACCCATGATCCAGCAGTGAAAGGTACGCCCAAGGGGTGGACTCTCCCCATTCAGGATGTGCTCATCTTCTCTGGCGCCAAGTTCCTCTGCCCCTGCTGCGGTACCATCAGCCTGATGCCGGGAACCAGTTCGGATCCAGCCTACCGCAGGGTGGATGTGGACGTTGATACCGGCAAGGTGACGGGACTGTTCTAGAGGAAATCACTTGAGGAGGCGGTCTTTTAGGGAAGACCGGTCCTGAAGGTGGAAAAACACAGGCCGAGAACGAGAGAATAAGTCCAGTTCAAGGCTGTATGGAAATTGGCAGGCAGGGCTCCATCGCCCTGCCTTGCCTGTTTTTAAGGAGGAGTTATGGCTGCAAAACTGCTAAAAGGCGCAGAGGTCGCCAAAGAGATCCGCGCCGCACTCAAAGAAGAAGTAGATGAACTAAAGGCGAAACACAACGTTATCCCAGGTCTGGTAACCATCCTGGTAGGTGAAGATCCCGCTTCTGAGAGTTACGTCCGTGCCAAGCAGAAAACCGCCCATGAACTCGGTTTTCACTCCATCCAGGATAATCAACCCGCCGACCTGGATGAGGAGGCGTTGCTGGCTCTCATCGACAAGTACAACAAGGATCCGGAAATTCACGGCATCCTGGTGCAGCTTCCTCTGCCCAAACACATCGACGATCAGAAGGTCCTGCTCTCCATCGATCCGGACAAGGACGTGGATGGTTTCCACCCCACCAACGTGGGAAAATTGTTGATTGGCAACCCCTACTACAGCCCCTGCACTCCTTTCGGGATACAAGAGCTGCTGGCTCGCTCCGGAGCTCCGGTTGAAGGCGCGGAGGTGGTGGTGGTTGGTCGTTCCAACATCGTGGGCAAGCCCATTGCCGCCATGCTCATGCAAAAGGGACCCGCTGCCAATGCCACTGTTACCGTGGTGCACACCCGCACCAAGGACGTGGCTTTCCACACCAAGCGCGCCGACATCCTCGTTGTCGCCGCTGGCGTGCCCGAATACATCAAGGGCGACATGATCAAGCCGGGTGCGGTGATTATCGATGTGGGTGTCAACGAGGTGGGCCGGACTGAGGAAGGCAAACGCATTCTCAAAGGTGATGTGGCCTTTGACGAGGCGCTTGAGGTGGCTTCGGCCATTACGCCTGTCCCGGGCGGCGTAGGCCCCATGACCATCACCATGCTGATGAAAAACACCGTGCACGCCTGCAAAGTACATAACAAAATCAAATAGTGTATGGTGTAAGCAGCTTCAACAATCCAATAGACTACACTACCCCCTGCTTCCCTCCCCCTGGGCGGGGGAGGGACTACGGTGGGACAGGGCCCCAAAGCGCTCGCTTCAGGTGGTAGTGGCGGCATAGTGTGGGAGTGGTTTCCAGCCGCGGCTGACGGCTGGAAGGGTATGCAGGAGGTCTGCTTACCGCTTGACAGAGCAGTCGATTTTATCTATATATAACTGGCCATTTCACGCCGAGAGCGCAAGACAAGTTCCTTGCATTCCAACATAAATGTCTTGCCATACCGTTGTAAGGGAAGCCAGTAGTCAAAGCCCTTGCCATAAGGTCTTTTCGCTCATTGCGTAACTCAATTTGATTCAATTGGTCGTATGGAGCAAGCACCATTGCTATGCGGACCAGATTGTTGCTGATCGTGTAATAGACTTGCTCTTTTGATTTTCAGGTGACTTTAACTATGTACTTTTCCTCACGCGTGTTTTGAGTTATAATAGAGACCCTTTCCAATAACGTCCCGGAGTAGTTTGGATAACACCTTGATAATCATACCCAAGAACCTTCAGCCAAAATTTAGCCTTTACAGGAGTGTTGCAGATGTGTGCTGAAAAAGCCCGTTCAGGAAACGGTGTGGTAGGCTCAGTATTGGTGGCGGGCGTTTAGCCTTTACAGGAGTGTTGCAGATGTGTGCTGAAAAAGCCCGTTCAGGAAACGGTGTGGTAGGCTCAGTATTGGTGGCGGGCGGTGGCATCGCCGGAATTCAGGCAGCTTTGGACTTGGCAAATTCCGGCTATTACGTCCACCTGGTGGAAAAGTCGCCAGCCATCGGCGGGATCATGGCTCAGCTAGACAAAACCTTTCCCACCAATGACTGCTCCATGTGTATCATCTCTCCCAAGCTGGTGGAATGTGGGCAGCATCCCAATATCAACCTGCTTACCTGTGCCGAACTGGGAAGTGTTGCTGGTGAAGAAGGCAATTTGCAGGCCACAGTGTGGCAGGAGCCACGGTTCATCAACTTGGATAAATGCACCGGTTGTGGAGATTGTGCCGAGGTTTGCCCGGTGACAATGTCCAGTGAGTTCGACGAGGGTATTGGGCCCAGAAAGGCCACCTACAAGCCTTACGCCCAGGCCATTCCCGGCGGCTATGTGATCGACAAGCGTGATCGCTCTCCCTGCACCAATGCCTGTCCCAACCATGTAAACGCTCATGGTTATGTGGCTTTGATTGCTCAGGGCAAGTACCAGGAGGCCATGGAGGTCATTCTCAGGACCCTGCCCTTTCCCGGAGTTATCGGTCGCATCTGTCCGCATCCCTGTGAGACCGCCTGCAGGCGGGCTGAGGTGGACGCACCTATTTCCATCTGTGCCCTGAAGCGTTTTGTGGCTGATCAGGTGGATATTGACGATATCCCGGTGCCTGAGATTGAGAAGCGAGATGAGAAAGTGGCCATCATTGGCTCCGGTCCTGCGGGACTCACCGCCGCTCATTTTCTTGCTCTGGAAGGGTATGAGAGCACTGTCTTTGAGTCTCAGTCAGTTGCAGGGGGCATGCTGCGGGTGGGTATTCCGGACTACCGGCTGCCGCCTGAGGTTCTGGACAAAGAGATTGGGGCCATCACCCGGCTTGGGGTTGAGATAAAGTTCAATACTGCTTTGGGTCGGGATGTGAGCATTGATGGACTTTTCAAAGAGGGCTACAAAGCGATCTATCTTGCCATTGGCGCCCACAAGGACCTGCAGCTAAACATTCCTGGTGAGGATGCGGAGGGCGTCCTTTCCAGTGTTGATTTTCTCCACCGAGTCAATCTGGGCGAACTCACCACGCTTGAAGGCAGGGCGGTGATTGTCGGTGGCGGTAATGTGGCCATTGATACGGCCCGCTCTGCTCTGCGTCTGGGGGCGGAGAAGGTCACAATCATCTATCGCCGCACCCGAACTGAGATGCCCGCCTACGAATACGAAGTAGAGGATGCCTTGGCTGAGGGTATAGATATCCAGTATCTTACCGCCCCCCAGCAGATTCTCACCAAAGACAATGAAGTGATTGGCGTCCAGTGTATCAAAATGGAGTTGGGAGAGCCTGACTCTTCTGGCAGGCGACGGCCGGTGCCGGTACCGGGGAGCGAGTTTATTGTAGAGGCCGAGTGGATGCTTCCGGCCATTGGCCAGACGCCGGAGTCAGCCTTTTTGGCTGACACCTCAGGGTTGGAAATAAGCCGCTGGGGGACCATCGAGGCTGACCCTGTGACCTTCGCCACCAAGGCAGAGGGTGTATTTGCCGGTGGTGATGCTCATACCGGCCCTTGGGTGGCCATTGGGGCAGTGGCTCACGGCAGAGAAGCTGCCATTTCCATCTCTCGTTATTTGCGGGCTGAGGATATGGGGGCCGGCAGAGAGCCGGTGGAGTTTCCCCAGGAGAATTTCGTTCCCATTCCTGAAGACATCGAGGCAATCCCCAGGGCCAAACAGGCCCACATTGGTATGGCAGAAAGAACTGGCGGTTTTGCTGAGGTGGAGCTGGGGTTTAGCGAAGAGCAGGCCAGGGCCGAGGCGGCAAAATGCCTCAACTGCATGTCCTGCTGTGAGTGTCTTGCCTGCGTGACCGCCTGCCAGGCCGAAGCTGTAGAGCACAGCATGCAGGGGCAAGAGGTCACTTTGGACGTGGGTTCAGTGATTCTTGCACCTGGGGCTGAAACCTTCGATCCTTCGTTGATAGATACCTATCTCTACGGCAAACATCCGAATGTGGTTACCAGTATAGAATTCGAGCGCATTCTGAGTGCCTCAGGTCCCTTTCAGGGCCATATGATCCGGCCCTCCGACCACAAGGAACCCCAGAAGATAGCCTGGCTCCAGTGTGTTGGCTCCAGGAATGTACAGCACTGCGACAACGGTTACTGCTCTGCAGTCTGTTGCATGTATGCCATTAAGGAGGCAATCGTTGCCAATGAACACTCCGATGAGCCATTGGATACGGCGATTTTCTTCATGGATATGCGCACCTACGGCAAGGATTTTGAAAAGTATTACAATCGGGCCAAGGATGATTACTCTGTGCGTTTTGTCCGCTCTCGCATCCACTCGATTGATCCCGCCGAAAACGACAACCTGGAACTGCAGTATGCAGATGAGAGCGGTGAGATCAAAGTAGAAGAGTTCGATATGATTGTGCTGTCGGTGGGATTGCAGCCTTCCACCGATGCGGTGGAGTTGGCGGAACGGTTGGATATTGAGTTGAATCATTACAACTTTGCCGAAACCACAAGTTTTGAGCCAGTGAAGACTTCCAGGGCGGGCATTTATGTGTGCGGTGCTTTTCGGGATTGCAAGGACATCCCCATCTCGGTTATGGAGGCCAGTGCAGCAGCGGCTGCGGCCGCCACGCCGCTGGTGGAAGCACGCCACACCATGACAACCATTAAAGAGCTTCCCGCCGAACGCTCGGTGGCAGGCGAGGATCCCCGCGTGGGTGTTTTTGTCTGTAACTGTGGCATCAACATCGGCGGGGTGGCGGATGTGCCTGCAGTGGCCGAATATGCCAAGACACTGCCCAAGGTAGTGTTTGTGACCGACAACCTTTTCACCTGCTCCCAGGACACCCAGGAGAGAATCCGAGAGGCCATAGAAGAGAACAATCTCAACCGGGTGGTGGTGGCCGCTTGCTCGCCGCGCACCCACGAGCCCCTCTTCCAGGAGACCATCCGTGAAGTGGGACTGAATCCGTATCTTTTTGAAATGGCAAACATTCGTGACCAGAACACCTGGGTGCATCAGCAAGACAAGGAAGCTGCCACAGCAAAGGCCAAGGATCTGGTGCGCATGGCAGTGGCCAGGGCATTGTTGCTCGACCCGCTGCAACCGGTAACCCTAGGTCTCAACAAATCCGCTCTGGTGGTGGGAGGTGGCGTGGCAGGCATGGTGGCCTCGCTGACCCTGGCAGACCAGGGATTTCCTGTGCAGTTGGTGGAGATAAGCGACCAACTGGGAGGCAATGCTCGGAAATTGCGGGAGACCTGGAAGGGTGAGGACATCGGTGAGTTCGTAGAGCAATTGACGAACCGGGTCCAGGAACACAAGGACATTACCGTTAACTTTAACACCAGAGTCAGCGGCAATGCCGGGTTTGTGGGTAATTTCGAAACCACTTTGGAAAATGTGGACGACCCCGGGCAGAAGAACACGGTACAACACGGTGTCACCATAGTGGCCACCGGCGGGAAACCGTTTCAGCCGACGGAATACCTTTACGGAGAGGACGACCGGGTGTTCACACACTTGGACTTTGATGAGCGCTTGAAAGAAAATGGTGACGTCCTCAAGAATGCCAATAGGGCTGTGTTCATACAATGTGTGGGCTCGAGGGAGCCGGATCGCCCCTATTGCAGTAAAGTCTGCTGTACCCATTCAATGGAGAGCGCCCTCAGGCTCAAAGAGCGCAAGCCAGAGATGGATGTCTACGTACTCTATCGGGACGTTCGCACCTACGGCTTCCGGGAGGATCTTTACAAAGAAGCCCGTGAGAAAGGGGTGTTCTTTATCCGTTACTCCCTGGAGCAAAAACCCCAGGTCAGTAACGGCGATGGTCCGCTGCAGATCCAGGTCCATGATCCTATCCTGGACCGGGATGTGATCATTCCCACTGATCTTCTGATTCTGGCCGCCGCCATCCTTCCCAACGAGGGAAAAGAGGTGGCCGCAAGCTTCAAGATTTCGCAAAACGCCGAAGGTTTCTTCCTGGAGGCGCATGCGAAATTGCGGCCGGTGGATTTGGGTAGTGACGGCCTCTTTCTCTGCGGTTTGGCCCATTACCCCAAACCCATTGATGAGTCCATTGCCCAGGCGCAGGCGGCCGCAGCGAGGGCCGCCACTGTACTGGCCAAGGATGTGATTACTCTGGAAGCGGTGAAGGCGGTGGTGGAACCGGATCTGTGCGCTGTCTGCCTAACTTGTGTGCGCACCTGTCCATACGATGTTCCCTATATCGGTGAGGAAGGAACTGCGGTCATTGACCCGGCTGGATGCCGCGGTTGCGGTGCCTGCGTGGCGGAATGTCCGGGCAAGGCTATCTCCTTGCAGCATTTCACCGACAACCAGTTGATTGCCAAGTGCGATGCCTTGTTGTTGAGCTAGATTATCTTAATTACCTCATTCACCGCCCCCTGTGTGGAGGGTTGAAAATATAATGCAGACTTTACTGGTAGCGGGGATTGAACTGGGGAGCAGAAAGTGATTGGGAGAAGGAAATGAAAGATTTTGAGCCGCAGATTTTGGCATTCTGCTGTATGTACTGAGCTTACTCGGCTGCGGACCTGGCAGGTTCCATGCGATTGAACTACCCGAGTAACATCAAGATCATCAATGTGCCCTGCACCGGCAGGGTGGATATCCTTCACCTGCTAAAAGCCGTAGAGGATGGCGCCGATGGTGTCTACGTGGCCGGCTGCCTGGAAGGAGACTGCCACTATGTCAGCGGCAATCTGAAGGCGAAGAAGCGGGTGACCTATGTGAAGAAGGTGCTCGAGGATATCGGGCTTGAACCAGAGCGGGTGGAGATGTATAACCTGAGCGCTGCCCAGGGCACCCGATTTGCTGAAATTGCCCGGGAGTTTACCGAACGCATTCGGGAATTGGGCCCCAGTCCGATTGGCTCAGGAGCCAAGGCCGCCTGAGTGCACCTTGGTTGCAGCAACAGTGCATCATTTGTGAGGCGTTGAGTTTTTTCAGGATATAGCTTAATTCACGTTGAGGATCGCCACCTGATGGAGGTGGCGGCAAGGAGGGACAACCAATGGTTGTGGCGGAAAGCAAGCCCATTGAAGAGATCCTGGCAATGGTGGCAGATTTCGACAAAATCCTGCTCACCGGTTGCAAAGGCTGTGTCACCGTCTGTAATGCGGGAGGACAGAAAGAAGTGGGTATCCTGGCTTCGGCCCTGAAGATTGCTCGCAAGAAAGAGGGCCGGGAGATAGAGATCGAGGAAATCACCCTGGAGCGCCAGTGCGACCCGGAATACATTGACCAATTAGAAGAGCCCATTGCCAATGACAAGTACGAGGCGGTGGTGTCCATGGCCTGCAGCGTGGGTCCCCAGTATATCGCCAAGCGCTACGAGGACATGTTGGTGTTCCCGGCGCTTAACACCACTTTTATCGGCGGCTCCCTGGAGCACGGGGTGTGGGCTGAGTTTTGCCAGGCCTGTGGCTCTTGCGGCATTCACAATTTCGGCACTCTGTGCCCCATTGCCCGCTGTGCCAAGAGCCTTTTGAATGGACCGTGCGGCGGGTCTGCTGCAGGAAAATGTGAGATCAGTTCCGAGATCGATTGTGTCTGGCATCTTATATATGAGCGCATGAGTCGTCTGGGACAGGTGGATAAGATGGCCAATGTAGTCATGTTCAAAGACTGGACCACAAGTCGCGACGGCGGACCTCGCAAGATCGTCAGGGAGGATTTAAAGCAATGAAAGCTGGAAGCCATTTAGAGAAGATGTTTGCCGCAGGGCACTTTGCGGTTACCGGTGAAATGGGGCCGCCCCGTGGTGCGGATGCGGGGCATATCCACGAGAAGGCCAAGTATCTCAAGGGTATGGTTGAATCAGTCAATGTCACCGACAATCAGACGGCAGTGGTGCGCATGGCGAGTATGGCCGTCTGCCGCCTGCTGCTGGATATGGGGATCGAGCCCAATCTGCAGATGGTCTGTCGGGATCGCAATCGGCTCGCCATCCAGGCTGATTTGTTGGGGGCAGCAGCCCTGGGTATCAAGAATGTGCTTTGCCTGTCTGGCGACCACCAAAAGTTCGGTGATCACCCCCAGGCCAAGAATGTCTTTGACATCGACTCCATGCAACTTATCGCCACCTGCAAGAAATTGCGGGACGAGGGCAAACTCATCAATGACCATGAGTGTGAAGGGGTGCCCCAGTACTTTATTGGTGCAGCGGTAAATCCCTTCGCCGATCCCTTCGATTTCAGGGTGACCCGCCTGGCAAAGAAAATTGAAGCTGGGGTGGACTTTCTCCAGACTCAGTGTATTTACAACATGGAAAAGTTTCGCACCTATATGCAGCAGGCGTATGACCAGGGACTGACAGAGAAATGCTACATTATGGCTGGGATTACCCCGCTGAAATCGGTGGGTATGGCCCGCTACATGCAAAAATTTGTTCCTGGTCTGGAGGTGACTGAAGATTTCATCGAACGCCTCAAGGGAGTAGACAAGAAGAAGCAAGGTGATGAAGGCATCAAGATGGCCATTGAGCAGATCCAGGAAGTCAAGGAGATGAAAGGCGTTGCCGGTGTTCATGTCATGGCAATCGAGTGGGAAGAGCGGGTAGAAGAGATTGTCACCGGTGCCGGCCTGTTGCCTCGTCCAGAAATATCATAGAAAAGCGGGGGCAATCCCCCAGATGTCAAATCCGCATTCCGCGGTGTCGGAATAAATAGTAGCCAAGAACGGTAGAATATACTAGGCTAGGATTTGATATAATTTTCACATGGTCCCCTTTTCGGGGGTAAGACTATAACGGCCTAATCCAAAAGAGGAGAATCCCATGAGCCTGTATGAATTGCTGCGGGGCCCCTTACTCTGGGTGGCTTTTG
>CAMYLW010000085.1:8733-10384 GCA_947259475.1 Thermodesulfobacteriota bacterium | reverse complement strand
TTTGGCCACGCTCCTGGCAGTGGGTGCAGACCAGTTGATAGCGCTGGCAATCGTGTTTGATGCTCAGGACTATCTCTGCAGAAAGAACCTCAAAAAGCCGAGTCACCTCCATGCCGATTGCGTACTCCAGCTGGTTGTTATCCAGTACCTGGCCGTTGGTAAAATAACCAGGAAAGAGCAAACGCCTTGCCCGCTGAAGGATTTCCACGGCTTTTTCCACAGAGGGTATCAGCTCTGCGTCCACATGGGCGAATAGCTCTTGATCTTGGCTGGAGGTCACAAGGTCATTGATGATAGCGGGTAGCCTGTCACGATTATCGCTAGAGATCTCAATGGCCAGGCGGCAGGCCTCCGTTTCTTCATTGTAAGACTGTTGTTCTGAATTCATGGTTTCCTTTCCGTTACCTCCGACTGCAAAGAGTTGCACGTCTGCGTCTCGACAGTCTTGGCGCTGATGTTGATCCTATTTTCCAATAATGAGTTAATCAGGCTCGCGGTGGGTTCAGACTGCAGACGGGTCAGAGGCTGGGGAACCTTCGGGATGGTGAGCCGCGAAGTGTGGCCATCGGACGCAATCGTCGGCTATAGCCGCTAGCCTTGTTGTTCAGATGGACAAGGCAACAACAGCACGACATGTCATCCTCGCACATGACCATATCCACGCCACCACCCCCTTTCATAATTTCATATAGGTTTACTAGTATAACCGAGAACGTGAGCTTGTCAAGTAGGGAATCCACAGCTCTCGAAGCTTTCTGGAGAAATAGACTTGACATTATATAGCTATATAGTTATATATATTAAAACAAGAGGTGGAGGTTCCAATGAGAGAATACCTGAGAGTCATGAAGGCGGCTGCTGACGGTACCAGAGTAAAGATCCTGAAGATGCTTCAGCAGAGAAAGCTTTGTGTTTGCGAGATGCAGGCGGTTTTGGGGATCAGCCAGCCCAGCGTCTCGCGCCACCTCAGGCTGCTGGAGGATGCCGATCTGGTGCGCAGTGCAAAGGACGGCATGTGGAATAACTTCCGTCTCGCTAGGCCAGAGGAGGCGAACCCATATGCCACAACAATCCTGGCCCATCTCCAGGAGTGGTTGGAAGATGATGCCTCTGTGCAGGAACTCTTAAAGCAGGCCAAAGTGGTGAGGGCATAGGGCATAGGGCATAGGGCATAGGGCATAGGGCATGGAGCATAGGGGCAGAGGACAGGGGGCAGCGGCGACACGGAGACAGGGCGAATGCTTTTCGTTTCATATACTCTTTTGTAGTAAAGCGTCCTTATTAATTTTAGACATTTTAGCTCAATTTAGACACTTTAGGCATTTTTGTAACCGTAGGGTGGGCACTAACCACCAAGTCATAATCTCTGGAAGGAACAATTCATGGACGAGGCGACTGTGATTGAAAGCGAAGCATCTTCTCAGACGGAGGAGTTCGAAGAGGAGGAAATCGAGGAGACCCTCATAGACTGGAAGATTCTCTGGAAACCGATGGCTGTGATCATTGGGTTTTTCCTCATCTTCTTCTGGCTTCCCATCGACAACAGCCGGTTTGCCGGTGCGGTCATTGAATCCCTGGCCCTGGTCAAATGGTACGCCCAAGAGCACGTCCTCTTATGTCTGGTGCCGGCCTTTTTCATTGCCGGTGGTAT
>CAMYLW010000085.1:0-8686 GCA_947259475.1 Thermodesulfobacteriota bacterium | reverse complement strand
GGCCACCGCCTTCCTTTATTCTGGACCCGCCATCAATGTCCTGGCCATAGTTCTAACAGCAAGGATACTTGGAGTTGCCCTTGGTACTGCTAGGGCGGTAGGGGCAATACTATTCAGCATCGTCATCGGCTTACTCATGCATCTCATTTTTAGAAAGGAGGAGCAGGCGAAACTGGAGGCAGCTGTTCACCTGCCTGCCCCTGTGGTGGAGCGGTCCCTCTGGCAGAACATTATCTATTTCGCAACCATGGTAGGAATTCTGGTGTTCGCCACCTGGGGAAAGCCTGCAGTTGAGGTGGGGCTGTGGAATGCAGTCTATAGTGTCAAATGGATTATCACAGGGTTGTTTGCCGCATTTCTCGGTGCAATCCTTGTTATGTGGTTTCGGGTGAAAGCACTAAAAGTGGCCCTTACTGGAGTGGTCGTGCTCGTCCTGGCCTTGATGTTTCCGCATGAACCACTTATTGCTTTTTCAGGAGGAATCGTAGGCCTAACAGTTCTCACTACTACGACACGAGGTGAGACAGAAGAATGGTTTCTCTCAAGCTGGGATCTTGCCAAACAGATATTGCCGCTCCTTTTCGCGGGCGTACTGGTTGCAGGGTTGTTGCTGGGAAGGCCAGGACAGGAGGGGTTAATCCCGGCTGGCTGGGTAAGCGGCTGGGTAGGCGGAAATTCCTTGGGAGCGAACCTCTTTGCCTCAGTGGTTGGTGCTTTCATGTACTTCGCAACTCTAACCGAGGTGCCAATTCTACAGGGTCTTCTGGGTGCCGGCATGGGCAAAGGACCAGCGCTGGCCCTGCTTCTTGCCGGACCGGCCTTGAGCTTGCCCAACATGTTAGTGATTCGGAGCGTAATTGGCACCAAGAAAACCCTAATTTTCGTCTGTCTGGTGGTGGTAATGTCGACCATCAGTGGTCTGATATTTGGGAACTATTTTGCTTAGCACAGCTAAACACTGGCCAGTCTGGTTTCAATCTCAATTTGACAGAGTTGGTCGGTCATACTTAGTGGCTAGTTAGGATGGAGTGGGCATTGCCCACAAGCTAATACTGTAGGAGCGAGCTCCTGCTCGCGATAAGATCGCAACCGGAGGTTGCTCCTACAGAAAGAATAGAAATCTTGTAGCTGAAGGATTATCTTTTGTGGAGGTTAAATATGGATATCAAAGTATTGGGTCCTGGTTGTCCAAAATGCCACACTTTGGAGAAGAACACCCGAGAGGCGGTAAAAGAACTGGGCCTCGAGGCTGAAGTGAGTAAGGTCACTGATGTGAACGAGATTGCTGGATACGGAGTATTCATTACTCCTGGCCTGGTGGTGGATGGAGAGGTCAAGCTTACGGGGAAGGTGGCGACAAAAACCCAGATTAAGAAGCTGCTGAGCGAATAGTATTCGCTGTCTGTTGTCCGTGGTCAGTTGTCAGTCGTCAAGAAATTTCTATTGTAGGAGCAAGCTTTGCTTGCGATGATAGATTGTCTCTAAATTGGTCTTGGGATTTTTAATCGCAACCAGAGGTTGCTCCTACATATTTTGACAGGGGTAGGGCCGGCCTCTGTGCCGGCCAAAGGAACGCTTTGCATGCGAAAATTATAAGGCGGGCACGGAGGCCCGCCCCACCTGTTAGCTGAAGCAAAGGACCATCCGTGAGCAAGAACAATGAAGTCGTCCAGATAAGGGTTGGGCAGTTCACCGTGGGGATAGTGGGGCTATCGGCTGCATTCGAAATTGGCAAGTTCGCCGTAGGCATAGTGGGGTTGCAGGCTGCATTGGAAGAGGCGGCTGGGGCTAGCCTGCCTTCAGATGACGAAGTAGCCCAGTATTTACTGGAGCAACTTAAGTCCAAGAACTACATCCCCCCGAAAGCCGAATCCGAATACGCCAAAGCTTTCCTGCGGGAGTATAGGAAACACCTGGGGGAACCCATTGAGGCTGAAAAACCGCAAGGTCTTGAAGTCAAGGTGCTTGGACCTGGGTGCCCCAACTGTGACAAGTTGGAGCAAATGGTCTATCAAGTTATGGAAACCGAGAATATCATTGGTAGTGTGGAACATGTCCGGGATCTCGAAGAGATTGCTTCTTACGGATTGGTGGGTTTGCCGGCCCTGGTGATCAACGGTGAAGTTAAGAGTGTCGGCCGCTTTCCGAGAGAGAGTCAGTTGCGAGACTGGCTCGAGCAAGCGGCAGTCCATGGTCACTAGGGAACAATCGCAACGAGGACGTTGTTCCTGCAAGAGCATTCATGATGAGCAATCTACTTTAAGAATGAAAGGAACGCTGATGTTACAAAAACTGCTTGCGAGTTCAGTAATTCTATTGGCTGCTGTTTCAATTTCTTTTGCCGGCTCGGTGCCGAATATGCAGGAGGGCAACTGGGAGATTACCACGAGAATGGAGGTGCAGGGGATGACTACGAGTATGCCGCCGGTGACATATACCCAGTGCATGACAAAAAAGGATTTTGTTCCGCAGGGTTCTCAGCAAGGAGGGGAGTGCCAAATCACCCAAAGCAAGGTGGTGGGAGATACCGTGACCTGGGTCATGAAGTGCCACGGCCACGGCGGTGCCGCGATAGCTAACGGCAAAATAACTTACAAAGGAGACCGCTTTGAAGGTACGGTCGAGATGTCAATGGATTATTCAGAGATGAAAATGGTAAATCACATCACTGGCCAACGCCTTGGCGATTGTAAGTAGCTAAAACCTAATAGAGTTATATTGCTATGAGGTTGATTGTTTTCGGTGATGTTCATGCAAACATAGTAGCCCTGGAGCGATGCTACGAGGAAGCAATGCGTCATGAACCGGACAGGATTATTCATCTGGCCGATCTGGGCGGCTACGCGCCTTTTGTAAATGAGGTCACCGAGTTCATGATCGAGCACGGGATAAAGGGTGTTCAGGGGAACTATGACTTCAATGTGGCACATGAAACTGAGGATTGCGGCTGTAAATACCAAGATCCCGTGCAAGCAGAGTTGTCCCATGTCTCCTTTGAGTGGACCAAGGCTCATACCAGCTCTAAAAACAAGAAATACATGAAAGATTTACCTTTCTCCATTCGGCTCGAGGCAGCAGGGAAAAGAATTCACATCTTCCATGCCACACCTGTGGCCAACAACCTCTACTGGTATGAAGAGAGAAGTGAGAAATTCTACCGTCGGATGACAAAGCAGGCTGATGCCGACGTACTTATTTTTGGACATACTCACAAACCGTTCAGGCGGGATCTTGACGGCAAGATATTCATCAATGCCGGTAGCGTGGGCAAACCCAAAGACGACAATCCCCAGACCGGATTTGTCCTTATAGATGTGGATGACACTGAAATCAAAAGCCGATTCATACGGTTTGACTACGATATGGAAAAAGTTGCCTCAGCCATCATTAAGGCTGGACTTCCGCCTCTGTTTGCGGAGAAACTACGGGTCGGTGCAGGCTAGGGCATGACAATTTTGGTATGGTAATTGCCTGGTTTCCTTATTACTATGATCCATTAGGGGTTTATACATTGCGGGCACTGCCCGCCAATTTGCCGGTAGCAAACACCAGGAGAATGAATCATGACTAAGTCTATTGAAGAGGTCACCCTGCTTAGTGAGCAGGACATTTTCCTGTTCAACGAAGGGAGTCATTTTCGCTTGTACGAAAAGCTGGGGTCTCACCTGTTATCTGCAGGAGAAGGGCAGGGGACATACTTCGCAGTCTGGGCTCCTGATGCAGAGCAGGTTTGCGTTATCGGCGATTTCAACGACTGGAACAAGAGGGCCCATCCGCTTAAACCCAGAGAGCGCTCTGGGATTTGGGAAGGGGTCATACCTGAGGCAGTCAAAGGTGCCCGATACAAGTATCATATTGTCTCCCGCTACAACGACTACCGGGTGGACAAAGCCGATCCCTTCGGCATCTACAATGACACGCCCCCAGAGACCGTCAACATCGTCTGGGACTTGGAGTACACCTGGAATGACCAGGCATGGATGGCCAAGCGGGGCAATCACAACTCGTCAGACGCTCCCATATCCATCTACGAGGTCCACTTAGGCTCATGGATGCGCCTGGCCGAGCAGGACAATCGCTGGCTCACCTACAGAGAACTCGCTGCCAAATTGGCAGAATATGTCCAGGAGATGGGGTACACCCATGTGCAGTTTCTTCCGGTTATGGAGCATCCTTTTTATGGTTCCTGGGGCTACCAGACGAGAGGATACTTCGCGCCCACCAGCAGGCATGGAACCCCGCAGGATTTTATGTATTTGATTGATTGCTTGCACCAGCAGGATATTGGTGTGATTTTGGATTGGGTGCCATCGCATTTCCCAACCGACGAACATGGAATCGGCTATTTTGACGGCACCCATCTGTATGAACATTCTGATCCCCAAATAGGGTTTCACCCCGATTGGAAAAGTTTTATTTTCAACTATGGACGGTCCGAGGTGCGCAGCTTTCTCATAAGCAGCGCTCTCTTTTGGCTGGACACCTACCACGCTGACGGCTTACGCGTTGACGCAGTTGCTTCCATGCTCTATCTCGACTACTCCCGCGAGGAAGGTGAGTGGATTCCGAACGAGTATGGTGGCCGCGAGAACCTTGGTGCCATCTCTTTTCTGCGCCGTCTCAATGAGGAGATCTACTCCACCTATCCTGATGTTCAGACCATAGCTGAGGAATCAACTTCCTGGCCCATGGTTTCCAGGCCTACTTATGTGGGCGGTCTTGGCTTTGGTATGAAATGGGACATGGGCTGGATGCACGACACCTTGGTCTACATGTCCAAAAATCCAATCTACCGGAAATATCACCATAACCAGTTGACCTTTAGACTCTTGTATGCCTTCAACGAGAACTTCGTTTTGCCGCTGTCGCACGATGAGGTAGTGCATGGTAAAGGCTCGCTTTTGGGAAAGATGCCGGGAGACGATTGGCAGAAATTTGCTAACCTACGACTTCTGTTTGGACACATGTACGCTCAACCAGCCAAAAAGCTGCTGTTTATGGGGGGTGAATTCGGCCAGTGGAATGAGTGGTATCATGAGGAGAGCTTGGATTGGCACCTGCTTGAATTTCCGTTGCATGAAGGATTGCAGCGGTGGGTGAAAGAGTTGAATCGGACCTACCGCACTGAAACGGCTCTCTATGAACTTGATTTCGATCCGGCAGGCTTTGAATGGATCGATTGTAATGATACTCAGCAAAGCACCCTCAGTCTCATTCGCAAAAGTAGATCCACAAGTGAAATCATACTCGTCGTTTTAAACTTCACACCGACGCCCCAATATAACTACCAAGTGGGGGCACCCAGAGGGGGACTTTGGCAAGAAATCCTCAATAGTGATGCTGAAGAATACGGTGGTAGCGGTCATGGCAATTTCGGTGGGATTGAAGCCGTTCCCATTGAAATACACGGCCGGCCGTACTCCTTGAAACTCACCCTGCCGCCTCTAGGGGCAGTCTTTTTCAAGAGTGAGGGGGAGAGTTGAGATTGCGGATTTCGGATTGCGGAAGGCATGGAGCATAGGGAAATCCAGCTGGCAGCTAGCAGCAGGCAGAGGAAAGAAGAAAGCAATTCTCCTGTGGGAGCGGCTTTCAGCCGCGATCTTGGGCTTTGAACGATTTCCTGTGAGTTACTTTGACAATTTTTGCGATTTACCGTTAACTGTTCACCGCTTACAGCGGACCACTGACCACTGACAACGGATCCGCCTTCGGCGGAACAACGGACATTTAGTATGGAACGTTATATCTGCATCCACGCCCACTTTTATCAGCCGCCGCGGGAAAACCCCTGGCTTGAGGTAATTGAGAAGCAGGATGAGGCCCACCCGTATCACGACTGGAACGAGAGAATTACGGCAGAGTGCTACGCGCCCAACTCGACCTCCCGCATTCTAGACCAACAGGGGCGGATCGAGAAGATCGTGAACAACTACGCCAGAATCAGCTTTAATTTTGGCCCAACCTTGTTGAGCTGGTTGGAGGTCAATGACCCAGGGGTATATGGCGCCATCGTGGAGGCTGATCGCCAGAGCCAGCAGACATATTCTGGACACGGCTCAGCCCTGGCTCAGGCTTACAATCATATGATTATACCGCTGGCAAACAGGAGAGACAAATACACCCAGGTGTTATGGGGCATAAGAGATTTTCAGTATCGCTTTGGCCGCGAACCAGAGGGCATGTGGCTTCCTGAGACCGCTGTTGATCTCGAAAGCTTGGAAATACTAGCGGAGTTGGGCATCCGATTTACCATTCTTGCTCCAAGGCAAGCCCTGAGAGTGAAACAGCTGCATGGAGGGGAGTGGTTGGATGTGGGTAGAGAAAGAATCGACCCCACCATGGCCTACACACTTAGACTGCCTTCAGGAAGAACTATTGCCATATTCTTTTACAATGGGCCGATGTCTCGTGCCGTGGCCTTCGAGAGAGTATTGAAGGATGGAGAGGCGTTTGCCAGAAGACTACTGGATGGTTTTGCAGACGAACGTAACTGGCCACAGCTGTCTCACATTGCCACGGACGGTGAGACTTACGGCCACCACCATCGTTTCGGAGAGATGGCCCTCGCCTTCGCCCTCAATTACATTGAGACGAAAGAGTTGGCCCGTCTCACTAATTATGGTGAATACTTGGCGCTACATCCCCCTACTCACGAAGTTGAAATCTTTGCAAACTCTTCCTGGAGTTGTTCTCACGGGGTAGAGCGATGGCGCAGCGACTGTGGTTGTCATACTGGTGGACACCCGGAGTGGAATCAGGCGTGGAGGGTTTCTTTACGAGAATCTTTAGATTGGCTACGTGATGCCGTTGCTGCTGATTTCGAAAACAAGGCAAATGAGCTCTTACATGATCCCTGGTCGGCGAGGAATGACTACGTTGAAGTGGTTTTAGATCGTTCGTCGGCAGTCATAGATGAGTTCCTGACAAAACATGCCCGACGGTCGCTTTCTGATACGGATAGGGTCACGGTCCTCAAGCTCCTAGAGTTGCAGCGCCATGCCATGCTCATGTATACCAGCTGCGGCTGGTTTTTTGATGATTTGGCAGGGATTGAGACGGTTCAGGTGATTAGCTACGCAGCCCGCTGCCTGCAACTCGCCCAAGAGCTCTTTGGCAATAGCCTGGAGTCTGACTTTTTGGAAATATTGGGAAGGGCTAAGAGTAATCGGGCAAAGAAGGGGGATGGTCGACAGATTTATCAAGACCTGGTGCGACCTTCCATGTTCGACCTGGCGAAGGTTGGTGTTCACTACGGAGTGGGAACCCTGTTCAATGATTATCCTGAGCAGGCAAAGGTATATTGCTACACTGCCGAAAGCGAGGATCGGCAAATCCACGAGGCTGGAAGAGCCAGCTTGGTTTCGGGGAAAACCAGGGTTACTTCGGATATCACCCTGGAGTCCGCCGCATTCGGTTTTGCCGTTCTCCATTTGGGTGATCACAATCTTAGCGCTGGTGTACGCGAATTTCCAGACCATCATTCCTATGATCTAATGGTCAAAGATGTGTCCGCTGCTTTTGCCACAACTGATTTCACCGAGACTCTTCGAGTTTTGGACAGAAATTTCGGTGATTCTGTATATTCCCTCAAGTCTCTTTTTCCCGATGAGCAAAGAAGAATACTAGATCTCATGTTGCAAACGACGCTGGAGGAAACTGAGGCCGCCTACCGTCAGCTTTACGAACATCATGCCCCTCTTCTGCAGTTTCTCAAAGATGCGGGCAGTCCACCGCCCAAGGCCTTTTACGTGGCTGCAGAGTTGGTTCTTAATGCAGATATCCATCGAAGTTTTCAAGATGACAACCTTGATCTGAACCGAATCGAGCACCTTTTAAGAGAGGCTCAGTTGGAAGGTGTTTCCCTGGACTCGACATCCCTGGAATACAGTTTCAGAAAAGCTCTCGAGCGGTTGGCCAAACGACTCGCTGCTGATCCCAGCGATTTTGGCGTGCTGCAGGGACTGGAGGACGCAACGACGCTGGTGAGTCGCCTGCCTTTTCAAGTGGATTTGTGGAGGGTTCAGAACATCTGCTACGAAGTGCTGCAAACCGTCTATGAAGAATATCAGATGCGAGCGCAACAGGGGCAAGAAGAGGCGAGGACGTGGTTGCGACATTTCAATACAATTGCTCAAAACCTAATCGTACGAGTATGATCAGTTACGCTATCCTTAAACAGAGCAAGTTCTAGCTAATTTACATCCGAAAATACCATTAATTCCTCCCCCTTGACGTGGGAGGATAAAGGTGGGGGTGAAAAAGTAGATGTAAATCCGGTTACTTATTGTTTCCCCCTCCCCTCTATCCCCTCCCGCCAGGGGAGGGGAGGAAGAGTACCCAAATGGACACTAGCGAGTTGTCCGGCTTCAATTCTCTTATTTAAATCTGACGATTATTTCCTTTTGTTGCTCACGCTTTCACTCTGCCTTTGATTCTGTCTTCCCTATATGGAAAGGGACAGAGACCAATAAAAAGCCCCCAACAACCGAACCGGGCGCGGATGGCTGATGGGGGCAAGGGACACCGAGTGAGGCGAAAGAAAGAAACCCCACTCGAAGACGACTCTACCACGAACTGGCGGTTCCTTGTCAATCGGAAAAACCACCATTTTCGGTATCTGTAAGAGTGAGAAAAGAGTGAGAATTGGGTATTGCGATGAAAAGACTCGAGGCACGACTACAAACCG
>CAMYLW010000084.1 GCA_947259475.1 Thermodesulfobacteriota bacterium | reverse complement strand
GCGAGACTATGTCCGTAGGCACCTACAAAATTATTGAATTGGTGGGGTCAAGTGCTGTTTCTTGGGAAGATGCAGCCAAGAATGCTGTGGAGACTGCGAGCAAAACCCTAAGGGACTTAAGAATCGCCGAAGTGAAAGAACTGGACCTTAAAATTGAGGAAGGCAAAGTTGTCGCTTACAGAGCAAGGTTACATCTATCCTTCAAATATATGGAAAAAGAATGACCATGTAAGGGGGCAAAAGATACGGCTGGAGACCGGCGATTTTAGATATTAGAATGTAGATTTAAGAGTTCAGTACCTCCCGGTAAGGAATTCATGCTGCCTCAATCTACAATCTACAATCATAAATCATACAGTAAGGGATTGCACATGGATCCTTCAGAAACTATCCAACTTTTAGAAAGCTGTGCTTTTTTTAAGGGGTTCCAAGAAGATCACCTTCAGGAACTTACCAAGCTGTTTCGGGTTGAAGCCTATGCCGCCAGAGATCACATTTTTCGGCAAGGTGATTTGGGAGAGGGGATCTATATTGTTGCTGAAGGGCATGTCTTTCTGCAACGATCTGTGGATCTGGGCACCCGCGAGGGAACTGTCGTTATAGGAGTGCTAGGTAAAGGCAAGGTTTTTGGCTGCTGGTCCACACTTCTCAACGAAACGCATACCCTCATGTCCTCGGCCATCTGTCGAAAACCAACAAAAGTCTTGGTCATGAATGGTTCGGATCTAAGACAGATGATGCTTGATAACAATGAGCTTGGATTTAATGTCTTGGAAAGGCTCTGCTTCCTACTTCGAGAGAGGCTAAGGGGAGCATATCAAGCGATGGAAGAAATTTGACTACTAGCCCGGATAATCCATGAATTATCCGGACTACTGGCTATGCATGGACTCAGCCATGGTCACCACTCGATCACCCAGAAGATTGCTGTACGACCCCAGTTCATTATCATACCACCCGTAGACAACTGCTTTGGTGATTGGCACTTCCACCCGTGTTTCTGGAATATTTTCCAGCACCTCCATAGGTATTAGTTGAGAGAGGTCGACTGCAACCCTCGCCGTCCTGGTATGCGTCACTTGACCCTCGATGGTGGCAGCTATCCGGTAGAGGCCGATAATGTCATTTGAGACGTTCTGCTCTTCGGTGTAGTGCAAGTAACCTCTTGGCATTTGGGCTGAGTAGCGGCGGTAAATGTCGTTGATCTGCTCCCGATCCACCCAGGGGTTGTCCGGCACTTCCTGAAAACTGATTACTAAGATAATGAGCGACCCGGTGCTCACTGGAATACGTACCGACTCTGCAATGAATGGAATCTGCCCCATTTCGGGAAGCACTTGCGCCAGGGCCTCCGCCGCCCCTGTGGATGTGAGGATAATGTTGTTGAATATGCTCCTGTTTTTCCTGAGGTCTGTGGCCCCCGCTTGCGGCAAATGATCAAGCACCTGCTGAGAAGCGGTGCTGGCGTGGACTGTTGCCATAGAGACGGAGAGGAAACGTTTTGGCCCAAAGCTGTCGATGAGAGGCTTTAGCATAAAGGCGAGGCAGGTGGTTGTGCACGAGGCATGACTGACAATCGCGTGCCGGGTGGGATCGTAATCGATCTCATTAATACCCATGATGGTCGTGACTGCATCGTCAGGCATACCGCTTGACTTGTCAGAGATTCTGAACGGAGCTGATACCACAACCTTCCTGGCCCCTGCGGCCAGATGCCCACGCAGCGAGCCTTTGTCGTGGTCTGCCTGCAGCGTCGGATCCCGGAACTGGCCGGTGGCGTCTAGGGCCAGTTCCACACCATGGTCCAGCCAGTTGATATCTCGTGGATTTCGGTGCCGGCGGAGGATAGTTACAGCCGTCCCGTTGATCACCATCCGGCCCTTTCTCTCGTCCAGGTCCTCGATGGCCCGTTGGGCCCGGCATCCATGGAGGTAGTTGTGTAAAGCCCCATACACCGAGTCTTTTTCAATGAACAGTGCAATGTCTTCCAGACTAGTGCCGGCCTCCCTACCGATGTTGACCACCACCTCGGCAAAATAGCGTCGTTCCACCTGATGCCAGAGGCTCAATTTCCCGATCCGCCCCAGGCCGTTAATACCTAATTTCATGGAAGAGGGCTCCGAAACCATTTCAAAAGTTGGCCGCGAACTCATCACACCTTCCCTCCAAGTTTACCCTTATGTTGCTTGCCCAGCACCACATAACATTGGCAATTCCCATGCATTTTCCATTCCTTTACGCCCCGGCCCGCATTCTTAACGAACCGCCTGCCGCGACCGCGAATAAGTTAAGACATCAATTGAGAGATAGTGGTTACTGCGAAGAACATCAACTGCTATTCTTTATCTCTATGCAGGCTGATGAAAAAGCCTGGAAAAGCCCCCAAACGTCATACCGGACGAGACGAAGTCGAGATCCGGTATCCAGTAAACTATTGTTTTCTCTAGATTCCAGACAGTCGCTTCGCGACTTCCGGAATGACGGACTTGGAACCTGCACTCAAAACATTGAGTTTTTCATCAACCTGCTCGTGAGACATAAGGCGGATTTCCTTGGCTTAACACCAATAACTTATAACAAATAACGGATAACATCTAGTTGACCTTTCGCTCAATTAGGGGAAAAGGTCGTCTTCGAGAGAATACGGGGGTAGTTTGCTGCGGGTTACTGCCACATTTCCACAGTCTTGATATCGTATCGACCATGATAAATCACCCCACCACGGCCATCAATGCTCAGAAAGTCTCCTGCCCGTATCTCATGACCACCTATACGACAACGAGACTCACTCTCCCACACTTGAAGCTCGGCACAGCCCACCACACACGTCTTTTCCAACTGGTAAGCGACGATGGCCGCATGGGAGGTGGCACCTCCCCTGGCGCTGAGAATGGCATCTGTTTCCGAAATCTCTGTTATGTCGTCTGGCACGGTATCAGATCGTATCAAGATCAAGGAGTCGCTCGGATGCTGATGGCGATAGTGCTCAATCTCTTCCAGGTTAACAACCGCGCGGCCACTCAACGCACCACCGCTTACCCCGATGCCATTGCCCAGGTAAGCCTTTTCTTGCTTGAGGCTCGGGGCGAAAACCGAGTAACTCCTTCTGGCGCGAAGTGCCATGTCCCTTGATTGTAAGATAAAAAGTCCCTCCTCAGTGTCGCTTTGGAAGGTGAATTCAATCTCTTGGGGTCCCCAGCCCTGCTCGTAGATGAGTTGCTCAGCGATTTCGTTGAGCCTGGCAAAGAGTTGTGGAAATTGACTTTCAAAAGAAGTCTCCTCTTTACGTCCGTTTTCCCGCCTCTGCTCCTCTGAAAGCGGCAGGGTCTGCACCAGGCCTCCCACCACATCCTCTCCTTGGTTGCCGAGGGTGAAATCACCCCACAGACTAATCCGGTCATCTGTCCTTTTTGGATTGTGAGTAAAGGCAACACCCGATCCCGAATAAGTGTCAAGGTTGCCATAGATCATAGCCTGGACGGTTACTGCTGTACCCCAATTGTCAGAAATGCCCATGATTTCCCTATATTTTCTGGCCTTCTGACTATACCATGACCGCATCACTTGAAATATTGCGATCTGCAATTGCTCGTCGGGATTGTCTGGAACGGACACACCTCGTTCCTCCAGGGTCTGTCGATAGGCCCTCACCACCTCGCGAATCTCCTCGGTGCTGAACTCCCGCTTAAGCATGCGATGGTAACGCGCTTTATAAGCTTGCATGATGGCGTCAAAGACATCACGCTCTATATCAAAGGACATGCCCCAGGACTGAAGGAAGCGTCGATAGCAATCCCAGGCGAACCAAGGCTCACCAGTTTCTTGGATGAGTCCTTCAACGATCTCCTCGTTAATTCCCACATTCAAGAAGGTAATCATCATTCCGGGCATAGATATGGCAGCACCACTGCGCACTGACAGGAGCAGCGGTCTGGAGGGTGAGCCAAAAATAGCTCCGGTGGCTGCTTCAAGGTAGGTCTTCTGCTCATTCACTCGGTGCAGGAAGTCCTCGTTGGAGGCACAGTAATCGCTGCAGACCTGCTGGCAGCGAAAAAACTCAGTGGTCACAATAAAACCGTGTGGTACAGGAATACCTTGATCTGCCAGGAGTACAAGGTTGTACCCCTTGTTGCCCAAGTGTATAAGATCGTGGGTCGCAGGATTCAATTCGTGAATGGGAGAGATCGCTTGGTGGGGATCATAGCTCATTAATAGGTCCAGGTGGCTAGAGGACAGTTCCTCCTTTTGTATGTTCAAAGTGTTGAGAATGCGACTTACAAAAGTGTCCAGGCTCTGAAGGCCCAAGGTCCCCGCCACCAGATTCCTCAGAAAGGTTTCCGAGACCTTACTGATGAATGCTGCTTGAGACTGATTCTTCTTTCCTCGCTGATATTTTGCCAGCACTTGATCAGGCCCTAGTTGGCCTATGATCAGCTGCAAGTTGTCCTGATGGGGATTGTAATAGTAGCGGTTGATGATTTCCTTGATGGCCTCGGAAAATCCTTTGAAGATATCAATGTACTGAGAGTAACTGAAACGCCTGATCTTCATTGCCTGGCTGAGAAGCTCCAGCTGTTTGTTCAAGCGCTTGGAGGTGATGCCATCGATCTCCAGGGCCCGAACAAAGAAGGCAAGATCTTTGCTAATTTGAACAATGGTGGCTCGGGTGATAATACGCAAATTCATGGTGGCGACCAACTCCTCAAACAGGGTGTTCGCCAGGTTTTCCAAACGGAAGCTGAGACCCAAAGCATCGAATTTAGGCTCGTGATAAGAGCCATACATTGAGGGAATGTTCGCCGCGATGTGGCGTTTATGATAAATGTTTTCCAGCCCAATAGACTCCTGCTCGGAAAGAATGATGTCTTTGAGACCTTGGAGGTAGCTGAGGATGGCATCGAGCCTGGTGTAGATGTCAGTCTCCTCCAGGGCTTTGATCAGACTGTCCGGGCTGGGCATGCCTATCCGCTTGCCCCGCTCCAAGTGACTGCCAATCTCGCGGACACTCAGTTGGTATTTTCGTGCCAGCAGCTGGTGAAATCGAATAATTAACAGGGCACGCTTCTTTTCCCGTGCAGAAACCTGGGACATCTTTGCAAGCTGTGTTTCAACTCGGGCGATGTCCAGTTCCACCAACTCCTTCTCATCCGCCACCTTGTTCTCCTTGAACAGAAGTTGGAAAATCTTCTGCATATCATCAAAGTAAGGACCACTGTCTGAAACCTGCTGGAAAACTTCTTCAGGCAAGAAAGGTTGTAGCAATGGACTGTCGCCGGTGCGCCAGAATCGTATGATTTGTTGAATGAAATCGAGGAGAAGGGGGTTGCTTTCAACATGGCTCTGCTTGCGGATAAAGTGGATCAAACGGTCCTTGCGATAGCAAAGCTCGTCGATCTCAGTGGATACGTCGCGCAACAAACCTTCGGCTCCGATTTCGTTGAAGTAAACCGGGAAAAGCTTGGCCAGTTGCTTACCCAGGCTGTAAACCTGGTGAATCGGGCTGTTGAGCAGGCGGCTCACGTCTTTTTGAAAAAGATCAGTATCCTGGACATGGACTCCTCCGAGGGACAGGTTGACCAGAAGTGCCGACAACAGCCGGGTGTTTCTCTTGGGGTCTTGCTCCACCAGATCAAGCCAGACGCGAATATTGCGAAGATGAGCCGGGTTGAACTGAACCTGCCATTCTTCGCTAACTCCACCTACGTGGGGGAGCTCGAAGCCAAGTGAAATAGCTGAGTCAAGAAAATGGTTGATGAGAGGGGGACTCCCGGTTTTAAAGAGCTCCCTACCTATAGTTTGCACGCATGATAAACCACTCAGGGGATAGAGTTTCTTACTCTGCTTAAGCACGTCAAAAGTGCGGGTTACGAAGGATATCAAAGCGTCGGGTGATTCCTTCCGAATGATCTGGGCCAGGGTGCGATCGATCTCTCTGAAAGCCTCTTCGTGAATGCTTTCGAGTCCTCTGGTCTCCATGATCTTGTAGAGCACCAGCACCTTGAGGTATGGGTTATCGCGGCCGAGCAGGCCTGGCAGTTTCCTATAATCGTCTACGATGTCCTTAAAGTCGGGGAACTCGGTCAGCCTCTTTACCAGGTCAACATTCATTTTTCGCTTGGTGACTTTTTCCAACTCTTGATCCAGGGCACGGAAGCGCTCATGACCGATAGGGGCTAATTGTTGCGTATGTATTTCGGGACTCCACCAATCCCTTGCCAGTTCTTGAAACCATTCACCAGGGTCTTCCTGCCCCAGCCAGTATTGGTAGGTGGTCCGTAAAATTCTCTGCAACAGCGAGCAATAAGAGCCATAGTCGAGTCTAGCCGGTTGGGATTCAGTCACCAAGGCGCAAGTCTTTTTCATGGAGTAGAAGCTGCTGGCGAAAAAAAAGAATTCTTCCTCGGGCATGTCTTGCATTTGCCCAAAGATTTCACTGAGAACTCCTCCATACTTCTTCGGAAGCCTGTCTGTCTCACCTGCCAATTGCTCGAGAAAAAGTATGAGGTTGTTTGCCGCCTGGCTTTTCACAGCAGGCTGCTGACCATCACCGATGGCCTCCATGAACACCTCTGCGACTAAACGGCACACCTGAGGGCCCTGACTATGGGCAGTGTAGATGGGGAAATTCTGGAGGGCATAGCGCCGTGTTTCTCGAACCACAAAATCCCAGTTGCGGTAAGGATGGTTGAGCTCTTCCAGCAGACTGTCAGTCTGCTGGAGAAGGCCCACATAGTCCAACACCACCTCTCGCATGACTTCGTACTTGGGATGGATGCGTACGTCAACCCGGGTAGCTTCCAGGTTGATTCGCAAAGCTTCCGATTTCACCTCTTCGCTTGCCACTGTGCCTCATCCTCCGGTCTTTACTTTTCTATAGTTCAGGTCAGTAGTGTCCCAACGTTTTACTAACGTTGGTCTTTAAGAGTTTGAAATAATAACTGTTTTCCAGATTTATGCCTGTTGTCGACTTGAGCACTGAGAA
>CAMYLW010000083.1 GCA_947259475.1 Thermodesulfobacteriota bacterium | reverse complement strand
ACATAGTTGGAACAGCGAACCGCAGAATATCGAACAAGAAATATCGAATGATGAAGTGTGGAATCGCTTCGCTCTGACTATTTCAGATTAATATAAATCGATAGAATACCTTACTTCGACATTCATTATTCCTTGTTCGATATTCTGCGGTTCAAGCTAATAGCCGCCAAGGTCTAAGAAAAAACGTGTATGGTGTTGATAAAGGTTCTAACGGGATAAAAGTTACTGCTTCAGCCAGCGATCATGGGGATCGAGGGCTCAGGGTTTAGATGTCAGATGCGTTTATCAGCCCGAATGGTTTCATAGGCTGCATTGACCAGGGTCATCCTCTCGGCATGTCGCCGTTGACTAACCTGGTCCAGGTGGGCAAAGTGGTCTGGGTGATATTTTTTTGCAAGTCGTCGATAAGCGGTCCTGATTTCCTCTTCAGAGACTTCGGGGTACAGTTCCAGCAGGGCACAGCAACAGGCCGGGTCTAGTTGGGGTGACGTGCCTCGATATCGGGACTTAATAGCCAGCCATTGAGCTGGAGTAAGGTTCAAGGCCTCGGCAATTCGGTGCAAAAGCCCGAGCTGACGTTCTTGCCGGGGCCCCTCAATGAGCAAGCAGAGTGTGGCGAGGATTTCAAGCAAACGGTTGCGCATATTTACATCTGAATGGTTTTTGAAGGTCCTTGCCATGGCATGAATGTCCAGGTCCACTTCGAGGAGTCGCTGGAGAAGCTCTCCTGCCATGTGCTCGTCTTCGGCGTCGAATTGAAAGAGTCTGGAGATGAAACGTACTGTTTCGCTACTATCTTCAGAAGAGGGAGCGGTGTTGGCCTTCAAAAAAAGGGTTGTGAAGCCAAGGAGGTTAGCTATGAGTAGATGGCCTTCTTGGGCATTGAGTTTGGGCGTCAGCTTATGGCCTGCCATATAGCCGAGCACGGCACCAATGGGGCCTCCGACGAAATACCCCAAGCCTGCACCCACCGCCTTCGACCAGCCTTTCATCTCGTCTCCGAATCGTAACAACCGTTCAGTGAAATTTCCTTGACACTATGTCACGTCGATGTTAGCTTGCGCAAGATAATTTGAACCCTTTGAAATCAAAGGAGATTTTAGCAGGATGTAACCTCTGGTTCAAGCAAGGAACTCATGAGGACAAAAGCAGTACTCATAACGGCTGCATGCTCGGAACTCTTATGGAGGATCCGTGTCTTAATGTAAGAGGGGGAGGACACTATCCTATGAAAACCATGATGTTTGCGCTCGTATCAGCAGCTTGGGCCGCTCCTGCCGGCGGCACTCCCCGCAGTGGTATCATCGACATGATACTGGGTGCCGGCGCGGTAGTGAAGCTCGTGCTGATTATACTGCTTTTTCTTTCAATCGCCTGCTGGACGATTGTTTTTTTGAAACATAGAGTCTTAAAAAGAGCAAGCAAAGAAAGCTCTCGCTTTCTCGATCTATTTTGGAACAGCAAGAATCTTGCGACTGTTTATCGAGAATCCAAGAAAATGGAGGATAGTCACTTGGCTGAGGTTTTCCGAGTAGGTTATATGGAACTCGGTAGGCTGACCAAAGCCAGCGAAGTTGAGAAAGCGGAAAATCCCAATGATATGGAAGTGAAAATGATGTGGATCGACAATATGGAGAGGGCTTTACGCAGCGCTGTAAATGGTGAGGTACAGCGGCTGGAGAAAGCCCTGACCCTATTGGCCACCACGGGTAATTCCGCGCCATTTATTGGGCTCTTCGGCACAGTGTGGGGTATAATGGTTGCTTTTCAGGGCATCGGTCTCAAGGGATCTGCAACTTTGGCTGTTGTGGCTCCTGGTATCTCCGAAGCGCTCATAGCGACCGCTGCTGGTCTGGCTGCGGCCATTCCTGCTGTAATTGCTTATAATCATTTCACCAATAAGGTGCGAAATCTAGAGACAGAAATGGTCAACTTCGCCAATGATTTTTTGAACATTGTGAAAAGAGATTTGGTAAGACGCTCCAGTTAGACAATGAGCAGCGACTAGTAGGTGGCAAGCAACGCTCTTGGTTAACCTTTGCTGACCGGGCACCAGGTCCGAAGAGGTTTCTCCATGGAACTGAATAGTGGAAGCCGCAGGCTAATGTCTGAGATTAACGTTACTCCCTTTGTTGACGTCATGCTGGTGCTTCTCATTATTTTCATGGTGACGGCGCCAATGATGATGCAAGGTGTGGATGTTAATTTGCCACGGACTACCACGCAGCCGATTGCCTCCGAAGAAGAGCGACTGGTGATCTCCTTAACGGCAAAACGTGACATATATATGAACGAGTACAAGATCTCCCTGGAGTCACTGCAGAGGAAACTGCAAACCATTTTCCAGAACCGGCCGGATAAAGCTGTGTTTCTCCGGGCGGACCAGAAATTGCCCTACGGATTCGTTATGGAAGTGATGGCTGCTATTCGTCAGAGTGGGGTCAAAAGAATGGGGATGGTTACTGAACCATTACAAGAGATACCATGATTGACGGCACAGTAAAAAGTCCATCTGTCCGCCGTAGGCGGATTTACTGCGCCGTCTCTGAGTCTTGATTTTTTGCGAGTCCATCATGTTAGCGGATGCTGTTTATCGCACCAGACTAAGGACACATGCGGATAGGAAACTGATGTCTCTGATGCTGGCATGTTCTCTTGTTTTGCATGGTGTCGTGGTGATAGTCGGAACAGCCAAGTGGGGACTAAATATCGGCAAACCGCGCTTGGCTCCTGTATACTCCGTGGAGTTGGTAACCTTGCCTGCTTCTCGTACAAAGAAGTATCCTGCGGTCAGTACTGGGCGGAGGACAAGGACGGTGGCGCGACAGCAAGCAATCGCAATCCCGCGCTTCCGAACGAAAGAGCAAGCTTTAGCCCTGAAGAAAAAACATCGAGCCTCAGCACCGAACGACGAGGCAGAGGAAGTTAAGTTTGCTAAAGAAGTCTTGACTAAAATTGAGCGACGTCCACCCCCACAACCAACGGTATCGAAAAAGCCTGTAGATGTGCCACGACAATCTGCTCCAGGCAAGCAGAAGGTATCGTTGGTAAACATAGGCGGTATGAAGGGTGGTGAACTCAGCCAGGCTTTGATGCTCTACCGGGCGCTGGTCAATGAGAAAATAGAAAGCAATTGGGTGCTTCCCGAGCGGCTCAGTCAAGAAAAAGAAGACCTCGAGGCAGTAGTGGTGGTTCGAGCTCGTAGGGACGGCACCGTATTTGATATTAATTTTGAAAAGAAGTCCGGGAACTCTTACTTTGACGACTCGGTGCTTAAGGCTATCCTTAAATCAAAACCTTTTCCTCCGTTTCCTGATATCTACAGCCCTCAAGAGGAAGAGATCGTCATTCGCTTCGCACCTGAAAACGTGAGATCCTAGTACTATGAGCTGCTGCTACTCTCGGAACCACCGTGTGTATTTCCTCTGTCTGTCAGTCCTTCTCCTGGTTATCTTCCAGGCGACACCTGCTGTAAGCAGGATTTACATTGATATTAACTCCCCTTTGCAAAAGAAGATCCCTATTGCCATTCCGAGTTTTCTTAACGAGGGTGGCGATGGCGCCAACCAGTCAATGGGGAAAAATCTGGCAGAAATACTGAACAATGCCTTGTCTTTCAGCGGTCTGTTCCAAGGGTTGGATCCGGCGGTATTCCTTCAGGATCCTGAAAAAATGGGGGTCAAAAAGGCGGAGATAAAATTTTCCGAGTGGAGATTTCTCGGTGCCGATCTATTGGTGCGAGGCAGTTACCAGATTCAGGGTGAGCAGTTGGGGTTGGTGATTCGTCTTTTTGATGTGATTCAGCAGAAACTATTGTTGAAGAAGACCTACACCAATGATCTGAGTGCTGCAAGGCAAACTATTCTCACATTTGCAGACGAGATGATGTTGCACTTAACTGGAGAGCTCGGGATTTTTCATACCCAGATTGCTTTTGTGGGAAATGCTACCGGCAAGAAGGAAATCTATCTCGCTGATTTTGATGGCTCCAATATTCGCCAAATGACTCGCGACCACGATCTAAACCTCGCACCGGCCTGGTCACCGGACGGAAAGAAAATTTCCTATGTTGGTTATAAGCGAGGGAATCCAGATCTTTACACTATGGATCTCATCACGAAAGTTGGGGAGCCCATCAGTATGCGCCCGGGGCTGAATATAGCGCCCACCTACTATCCCAAAGGTGGCAAATTGGCCGCCACCTTGAGTTTTACTGGCAACCCCGAAATCTACCTATTGGATACCAGGGGTGAGATACTGCAGCAACTGACTATTAGCTGGTCTATAGATGTTTCTCCTTCTTGGTCGCCCGATGGCCAGAAGCTGGCCTATGTCTCCAACCGAGCGGGCAAACCGCAGATTTACCTCTTGGATCTTTCCACTAAGCGCAGCACGCGCTTGACCTTTGAGGGCGATTATAATACGTCACCTGCCTGGTCTCCCCGTGGTGATCGGATACTCTATGCTGGATTACATGATGGTAGGTTTGATATTTTTATGATAAACCCAGATGGTAGTGAATTGCGCCAGCTTACAGGGGGTGAAGGGAACAATGAAAATCCGTGTTGGTCTCCGGATGGAAGGTTGATTCTTTTTCAGTCAGACCGCCGCGGTACCCCAAACCTCTGGGTGATGCAGGCAAATGGCACGGACCAAAGGAGACTCGGTCTTAACCTGGGCGACTCCCAAACAGAGCCCGACTGGTCTCCACGATTGACGAGAGCAACTCCTTAGTAGTATAAAGGGACCTAGCAAAAACGGCTGGTCCACAAATTGTGTGATGTTTTGCTCCAGCCGCTGGGTTGGTTGCATTTGGTTGGGTTTTTGCATAGGGCATGAAGGAATCGTTGACAAGGAGAGGAGGTTAATGAGGCATGCGTAAGAGCAGAGCTTGGATTTTCGGTGCAATTATGTTGGCTATGCTGCTGGCGCTGGGAGTTTCATGCGCCAAAAAACAGGTGACAATGGAAACCCAGGAAATGGCTGCGGACGAATCTCAGCAGTCCGCTGAAGACGAGGCAGCTCGTCGGGAAGCTGAAGAGGCGCGTATGCGCGAGCAGCGGGCACGAGAAGCACGCCAAAGACAAGATGCGGCCAGTATGTCTGAAGCAGCCAGAAAAGCAGCCTTCGAGGATGAAGACATTCACTTTGACTTCGACAAATATGTTCTCACGCCCCAGGCCATGATGATTCTGGACGATAAGGCGGCATATTTGCGCGAACATACTGGAGTGCGCGTCCTCGTTGAAGGTCACGCCGACGACCGCGGTAGCAACGAGTATAACTTGGCTTTAGGTGACCGCCGCGCAAATAGTGCGAAGAATTACTTGGTCAAGTCAGGGGTGGCTGAGAGTCGAATTACCACCATTTCCTATGGTGAAGAGCAGCCTCTCTGCATGCAGCAAAGCGAGTCTTGCTGGTACAGGAACAGAAGGGGTCATTTCGGCGCTAGATAGATATCTGCGCCTGGCAGGCTGCCTGACCGTACCAGGTTGAATCAGTACCGACACAGCAGGTATCGGTCCTGCCTATCTGCTGATGGGCCAGGACCGACTCCTGTTTTACAATCTATCTCGTTTTGGGAGCACTATTTCATACGCAGGTGTGTGCAGTAATGCACCCTGGGACGGATCTGTTCGCCCGCCTAGCTATGGTTCTAACGCACATTAGAAAGAAGGCTTTCCAGATATTCACTCCAAACTATCTGCCGTCTCTTTTTCATACGCATCATTCTGGCGCTCCCCTGGATAACCCAAGCCTCGCTGTGATTTTTCTACCGCAGTGGAGGCAGCTTTTCGGGAAAGTGTTGTTTTTATAAATGGTTGGGAGTACAGGGGTGAGCAGTGATGGGGAGTAGTCGAGATGAATAGAATTGGCTCCACCGACATAAGAATGGGTTATTTTAGACTTGTTGTGCTGGGATTGCTGTTCTTTTGTTTTGGGCTCGGTGGTTGCGCTACCCAGCAAGATGTATCCGTGCTGCAGCGGCAAATCTGGGATGCGCGTCGAGAGCTGGATAAGACCAAAGCCCAGTTTGCTGAGTTAGAAAAGGCCATGGACGAGAAACTGGAGGCCGAAGGTCAGCCACTTCGTCGCAATCAGGCAGCAGTGGGAGCGCAATTGGACCGAATAGAGCTCGAGTTTGGACGGTTGAACGGCCAACTGGAGGAAGCTGCGGCCATGAACGAGCGCAACGGGGTGCGAATCAGTGAGGTCCAGCAAAGGCAGATGGAATCGATGTTGGAGATTCGTAAAACCGTGGAAGATCTGCAGCGAGGACAGAGCCTGATGGCCAGCTACCTTGGACTTCAAGAACTGGTAGTCACCTCGACAACGGGATCACAGAAAGAGAAGAAAGCAGACCAAGCTAAATCCGGTGCGGTAGAGGTGAAAACCGCCAGCAAACCACCGTCCTCAGATGCAGAGGGGCTTTATGACAAGGCTTTCCAACTGTTTCGGGGTGGGAAATTCGAGGCAGCACGGGCCGAATTCAGCAGCTATCTTGAACGTTATCCAAAAACTGACTTGGCCGACAATGCTCAGTTCTGGCTGGGTGAATGCTATTATTCGGAGAAGAGTTATCGGGAAGCTATAGCCGCCTATGAAAAGACCATCAAGGACTACCCCAAGAGCGACAAGGTGAGTAGCGCTCTGCTCAAACAGGGCATGGCCTTCTTGGAGTTGGGAGACAAGACTGCAGGAAAGATACTCTTGAAAAAGGTGGTTAAAGGTTATCCGCAAAGCAACCAGGCCAAGATTGCCCGAAGCAAGCTGGCCAGGATCAAGTAGCATAAAGGGCGTAGCGCCTAGGTTGCATGGCCACTAAGTCATCTCGCTTTGCTGTCATGCATGGTCATCTGTGGTGGCGATCCAATGACGACACGATCGTCCTTTCACGATCCCCCCTCTCTTAACAGGCAGAAGTTCCAGTAATCTAGAGACGCCAATTCAAGCCGAAATGTTCGGCGGAAAAAAGCCTACAAGGGTCAGGTGGTGGGCAAGCTGTCGCCTGTCCCATAGCGATAGCGGAGGGTGTTCGTCGCCTCCGGCGATGCTCATCGACC
>CAMYLW010000082.1 GCA_947259475.1 Thermodesulfobacteriota bacterium | reverse complement strand
ACTTAAAAACCGTGCAACTTAAACCGTGAATCATTATAATTATGTATATGCTTGAAAAATTTTGTTGTGTTGGCAAGGTTGAAGGAGAAGGAGTAAGCTATGAACATCAGAACCACAAAAATTTTGCTCTTCCTTGTTGTGCTTTTATTTGCCTCCCTGAGTGCAGTGGATGGTTTTGCGGAGAGAACTCTCCACATAAAAATGGGTGACATTAGATGCGACACTTTATCTTTGTCCGGAAAGCCCGCCCATGGCGGCTATCATGTTGAAAAAGTCTGGCTCCAACGTAACCTCATTGTCGCATACGCTATTGATAAAGATAAGGGTTTAATCTGCTTCGAACCCCTGAAGGTTGGTAGTACCAGGGTCAGGGTACGCGGCCAGAGGTACGAACTCGACCGTTACGGTAAGCAAAAGAGTAGCGAACCATTTTATAGGCCTTTCAGAGTCAGGGTTAGCCCGCAGAATGGCGGTAGTACCGGCGGCAAGATGTATTAATCCACGAGTCTACCCGGCAGGTAGCAAGAGTTGGCTTTGCCTGTCACGGTCGTGATACTAGCCGACAAAAGCCTCCAACTCCTCTACTGCAAGGCGGACTCCTGCAGGAAGTTGAGCTAGGACTGCTGTCTTGGGCGGAGCCGCTCCTGCACGCATCTCCTGGAGAACCTCCGGTAAATCTTGAAGAGATCTTCCCTCTCGGACCAGAGTGAACGCCGGGACTTGAGAGGTTGCAATGAATTCCAGAGCTTTGCGAACCGTCTCCGGAGTATGATGGAAAGAGGCATAGATGCGAATCTCGTCGTAATGGAGGCGGGTTGTATCTACACGCAGTTCAGTTCCACGTGGACAGCCGCCAAAAAGGTTCACCCGGCCACCCGGCCGCACCAACTCCACCGCTTGATTCCAGGTTTCTGCCTTGCCCACGGCCTCAATCACGCAGTCAAAACCTAGCTTGTGAGGTGTGTACTCATCCCGCAGCCGCTCGAGCAGCTCCGCCGAGAGCCTTTCTGCAACAGTATTGGTCACGCCCAGTTCAGCAGCGACGGCAAGTCGATCTGATTGGTCATCAACCGTGGTGACCTCTGCGCCGGCCAACACTGAGAGTCGTGCGAGCATCAAGCCTAAAGGCCCGGCACCGATCACCAGTACCTTTTCTCCTTCCTGTATGGCCACATCCTCCACACCTTTGACTGCACAGGCCAGTGGCTCCACCAGCGCCGCTTTGGCCGCTGGAAGATCTGCTGGGATGGTGAGACAATTCTCCTCCACAATCCTGGCGGGAACACGAACATATTCGGCATAGGCCCCGTTGGCAAAAAGCAGGTCATTACACAAATTGGGTTTGTTTAATTCACAGAAATAGCAATTCCAGCAGGGGGCTGAGTTAGCGGCGACTATCCTCGTACCCGCGGAGAACTGTCCATTGTCGCTGGCTACTACCTCGCCGGCAAATTCATGGCCGAACACAGATGGCGGCTGAATCATGCGTTCATGATAGCCCCGGAGAAATACTTTCAAGTCCGTACCACAGGTCAAAGCCGCTTCTACCCTAACAAGGATGTCGCCCGGTTGTAGCTCTGGCACCGCTATTCTTTCCAACCTGACGTCTTCCTTTCCATGAAGCACACAGGCCATCATTGTCACAGGTATAGCTTTTTGATTTCCCATTCCCATCCTACCAATGATACCTATACAGCAATTATTATTTCTTTCACCACAGAGACTCATATCTAGTGTAAATCCGAAATCCGAAACAAATTCGAATTACCAAAATTGGTCCTCCGGACTCCCCACCCTGCGGGCGGGTCCCCAGTTTCAAATGACCAAAACATCAGACAAGCCTTTTCGAAAAGTTACGTTTTGAACATTTGAGAATTCGGATTTTGTATTTGTTTCGTGCTTCGGGTTTCGTATTTCGAATTTGAGTGCAAAGCACTTCTCTTTCCTCTGACTCTATGCCCTATGCTTTCCCTGGATCTGGGGTTACGGCTACTTTCAGCGAGCCCCCTTCAGGACTTTTTGCCAGGGCGAGGGCCTGATTGATTTCATCCAACGGAAACACATGGGTCACAAACTCTCCCCAAGGATATCGTTGATCAATAAGGGTTTCCGTGGTCAGTCCATTGAGCTCAATAGAAGACGAATAGCTTCCTATGACCTGTTTTTCAGCCATACCTATTTGTCCAGCATCGATTTTGAGTTCTTGTCCCATGCGGGTATGGGCAAAGAGAATCAACGTCCCGCCGGGCCTCAAGGCACGGAGAGAACCATTTATTGCTTCCTCGGATTCCGTGGCAGCGATGACAGCATCAGGGCCTAAAGGTGGATTACTCTCCTGGAGTCTGGCATTGAGATCCTCACCGGGATGATAGACTGCCTTGGCGCCATACCTGACAGATCTTTCCTGTCGTTCAGGCAGCGGCTCAACTGTAAAAACCTCCCAGCCATCTCTGTGCATCAGGGCAGTCAGCATGAGTCCAACAGGGCCCTGCCCCAATATCACCGCGCTGCCTTTTGAATCAGGAAGAGCACTTGTACACTTGAGACAGGTATTGAGGGGTTCCATAAGAATTGCGACCTTGACCGGCAACCGCTCCGGAATCTCTACCACTCCGCCGCCACTTACGATCCAGGGAGAAACCTTGACGTATTCGGCCCATCCTCCTCCGGCAGGGGTAAACCCCGCTGTGGTGCCGGTCTTTTTATAACCGGCACACTGGCTGTAGCGTCCCAATTCACACAATCTACATTGCAGACACGGTATATGATGGTACACAGCCACTCGCTTGCCGAGAAATCCTTCAGCACCATGACCTGCTGCCACCACCACGCCTGCCATCTCATGGCCAAGGATTACAGGTGGCTCCGCCAGGCCCAAATCGATCTTCTTGATGTCAGTAGGGCAGAGCCCGCAAGCTTCAACCCGAACGAGCACTTCGCCCTCGCCGATTTCAGGTACCGGCACAGTTTCAACTTCTACCTTGGGCCCTCCACGCCACACACAGGCCGTCATTTCATTAGGAATAGATGCTGCTTTCATGAAGCTCTCTTCAAAAACAAATCCAAAACTAAATTAAAATTCCGCAATCCGCAATCCACAATCTCCTTGCCTTAGCCCAGGGCCACATCAAGTATCATCATCACCGTAAACCCTACCATGAGCCCCATGGTAGCCGAATCCGCATTGCCGCCGCGCTGGGATTCGGGTATCACCTCTTCCACCACCACAAAAATCATTGCCCCTGCGGCAAAGGCCAAGGCGTAGGGTAAAATTGGCTGCGAAACGATGACCGCAGCAGCCCCGATAACACCGGCAACGGGCTCCACAATACCAGAGAGTTGCCCATACCAGAAACTTTTTAGCCTGGATACCCCTTCCCGTCGTAACGGCATGGCAACTGCCATCCCCTCTGGAAAGTTCTGCAAACCAATGCCCACAGCCAGAGCAATGGCCGCAGGAAGGGTAGCCGTGGGTAGACCGTGGGCTACAGCCCCGAAGGCAACGCCGACGGCCAGACCTTCTGGGATATTGTGCAAAGTGATAGCCAGAACGAGTAAAGTAGTCCGCCGCCAGGTAGTTGAGATTCCTTCAGCCTCCTCAATGGGAGCATAGAGGTGGAGGTGTGGCAAAAGTCTATCAACAATCCGCAGACACACTCCTCCCAACAGAAAGCCCACTGCAGCCGGGACCCAGGAAATCTGACCTTGCTGTTCAGCCATCTCGATGGCTGGGGCGAGCAGAGACCAATAACTAGCGGCAATCATCACTCCACCAGCAAAACCGAGCAGAGGATCAAGTATTTTCTTATTCACTGTTCGAGTGAAGAAAACCGCTGCTGCCCCAAGAGCGGTTAAAAACCAAGTGAAACACGTCGCAAGAAAAGCCTGAAACACTGGGTGAAAATTCACGAAGTGGTCAACCATTATTACTGCTCCTCCCACCTTTTGAGTGTCCGCAGTTCATCCCCTTCTGCTCTGTTTGGAGTAATATGGCACCTAATTTACGCCAACCAGAATCAGTTTTTCATCCTTCCCAGACATCCTCTTTATCAAAATCAGCAAACTGAGTATCTTCCTTTTGGGCAAACATCTCAATCCACTCCTCCACCCGATCTTCGCCGTACTTTTTTTTCCAGGCGGCTACTATGGCGTTCACTGGGATATCACCGTAGGTGCCGTGGTATTCCACATACTCCATGTACTTCTTGTTTTCCCGGTTGAAAGAGTGAAAAAGGGAGTCCTCCCGCCCATTGAATTCCAACGGCTCCACCTGGTGCCTCTCACAGAGTTCCCGGTTGAAGGCAGGGGTCGCCTTCACCCATTTCCCTTCCAGGTGGAACTCCACGAAACCGTGGAAAACGAAGACATTGCTCCCCAGAAACTCAATGAGTTGCCTGGTGGCCAGATGGTTCTTCACCGTGGCGAAGCCAACTCGTGACGGTATGTCACAGGCTCTGCCCAAAGCGCAGAGCAGAGAAACCTTGGGGACACAAAAACTTCGACCTCGCTCGAGAACCGCACTGGCTCGGTAGTGTTCAGGTAGATGGAAAGGGGTATAGGGATCGTAACGAATCCCATCACGCACGGCCAGGTAGAGTAGCACCGCCCGCTCCACCGGATCACTGCAGCCGCCAATTGTTTGAGTGGCGTACTCCTGGATCTTGGGATGATTGCTGTCGATGATCTCGGTCGGCGTCAAGTAGTTCTGATTTTCGTGATCCATCGTTTCCATGACCCGTGTTTTAGATTCAACACTGCTTATCCTAATAGATAATGGGTTCTAATTCCAGTCATCCCGCCCTCGCACCATTGTGAACCGGCTTTTCCGGAACTGCCAGAGTAGGACTAATTCCATCTGCGTAACCGATATCGAACAACATGCCTTCCGAGACTTCACCCATCATTATCCTGGGTTCGAGGTTAACAACAAACAAAGCCTGTTTGCCTTCTATCTCTTTTGGATCTTGCCGTTCCTGCTTGATCCCAGCCAAAATTGTTCTCTCGTGATCGCCGAAATCAACAATCAGTCTCACCAGCTTGTCTGCACCCTCGATGTCTTCCACTCGTTGGATGGTTCCCACACGGATATCAATCTTCCCAAACTCATCAAAAGAGACTGTGGGCTTGATCGGTGCAACCTTCATTTTCTTCATGGTCGCTATCTCCCTGACCGGATGTTTCATGTTGTAAAAGTGGCGTTGTCCCTGTGGTGTGTTGTCGCTCTGGCGTCGATGGACTTGTCATTATACATCTGTCGCAACTGATTAGTCACTGCTGAGTTATATCCAGGATAGCGGAGTTTCCCCATTTTATCGACGTTCTTCCATTTCGCTTTATGAGGCAGACCAGAATGCTCGGGTTGGGGGACACTTGACAAACATTCAAAAGCCGGTTCTTATCATATAATGACATCTAAACTTTACGCCCCGATAAACAGATAAAGACAAGGAGACGGCTATGAGCACAGGCACGGAGCGTTCGGCATCGGCAGGAGTTCGTGTCTCCAAGGCAACGATCCGCGAGGACATTCTCCAGAGCTTCCCAGGGCTCTTCGGGACCAAGACGATAAACGGCCGAGAAGTCAATGTGGAACAGGAGATTGCCGCACTCGCCCAAGAGCTGCATCCCGAGATCGCCGCGGCCCTCACCGCGCGCCGGGCGCTACTGCGGTCTCCCGCGCCGGTCCGCGAAAAATATGCCTGGCCGAAGTGGGACGACACCTTTGAGGATTCCGTAACGGGGCAGTTCTGGACATATCGCCAGATTATCCAGGGCTTGATTGATAACTTTCTCGGGCAGGACAGCAAGTGGCGCTGGCGGCTCAACGACGAAGTGGACATCCCGAAGGACGCCCACCCGTTGACGAACCCAGGCTTGGAGCTCACCGGGCCGTGGCATCCGCTGGACATGGCCGTCAAGGCGTTGAATAGCCCGGCCCCCATGAATATGCCGGACTTTGAAGACGCCGCCCCGCCCCATTTCTATCCAGACGGCGCGCCCGGGGATCAGCCGTTAGGGATTTTCGCGGCCGTGGAAAACGCCAAACAGATTTTCGAGGGCGCCTGGGCCGACCGCACCTATGAGGTGGTGAAAAAAGGCAAAACGCGCACCTACAAGATCGACGCGCCCCCTGATCAGTGGCCGACCCGGTTCGCTCGGCCTCCAAGCATTCACGTGCGCTATGACCACGTCACGGTCGAAGGCGAACCGGTGCATGGTATAATTCCCATCACCCTCCTCTGGGCGCTCAACAACTATGACTCCCTCAGACAAATCGGCACCGGCCTGTACTACTACCTCCCGAAGATTCAGACCCCTCAGGAAGCTCTCATTGTGGAGAAGCTCCTGGCACGAGTGGAAGGTTTGATTGGCGCTCAGGCAGGCACCATTAAGGTCAAAGTCCTCTATGAGGAGGGGAATGCGGGTCGGTTCTTACCTGCGATCGCCTGGGTCTTGCGACGCAGGCTCCTTGGGACCAACGTCGGCCGCTGGGACTACCTCGCCAGCATCATTGAGATGTGGAAGGAAGACCCGCAAGGCGTGTTTCCGGATCCACAGTCCATCGGCATGGCCACCCCGAACATGATTGCATATCAGCGGTATAACGCGCTGATGATGCTCATGGCCGGCATGAAGAATGGTGAACTCAGCCAAGGGGCTCCCATTGGTGGGATGGCGGCGGTAATGATCTATCAACCGACCGATCCCTATGGTCGCTCGCAGTATAACCCACTGGCCCTGCGGGCGATGGTCATCGACAAGACGCGAGAGCGGTTGCTGGGTCTCATTTTTGTGCCCGAGGAGCCGCTGCCCGCAGGTGAACAGCCCACCCTGGAAGACATCCTTGCCGGTGCGGTGAAGGGACGACTCTACGATACCTATCGGCAAAGCTGGGTTGCCAGCCCCGACCCGACCTACGTCGCCGCTGGCAATGCGCCTTTGCAGGCTCCGGTGACGCAGCTCCAGGCGATCCTCGATGCGGAGCGAGAGGATGTGGACGTGAAAGGCAAACCGGTGCCGACGGCCGCCAGTGGTCTCTCGGACACGGAGCGGCACCTGCTGCAGT
>CAMYLW010000081.1 GCA_947259475.1 Thermodesulfobacteriota bacterium | reverse complement strand
GGTAAGCAAGGTCTGACGTCACGAGAGCTAATAGGTCATGGGTTACGGGATATCTCCTACCTGTAACCTATTGCCCATTACCCATAAGTTGGTGGATTTATAGGAGACAAGAAATATGGCGAAGAAGGTACTTACAAACATCAAATTGCAGGTCCCCGCAGGTCAAGCCAATCCGTCTCCCCCCATTGGTCCAGCTCTGGGCCAGCACGGGGTGAACATCATGGAATTCTGCAAGTCCTTCAATGCCAAGACCCAGGGGCAAGAGGGAATGATCATACCGGTGGTCCTTACGGTTTATGCTGATCGTTCTTTTACCTATGTGACTAAAACGCCCCCTGCGTCGGTGCTGCTCAAAAAGGCGGCCAAGATTGCCAAAGGATCTGGCGAACCTAACCGCGAAAAAGTGGGACAGGTCACTCGTAAACAAGTGGAGGAGATTGCTCGTCTTAAGATGCCAGATCTTAATACGACTAGTGTTGAGGCAGCTGCCAAAATAATCGAGGGGACCGCCAGAAGTATGGGAATCACAATCGAGTAGGTCTGGAGAAGCAATATGGCTAAAAAAGGTAAAAAGGGCAGGAAAGCTAGAGAGGTTGTTGATATCTCCAAGCGATATGAGTTTGACGAAGGGGTGAAGCTGGCTCTGGAAAGCTCTTATGCCCGTTTCGACGAGAGCGTTGATTTGGCTATCCGTCTTGGGGTGGACCCGCGCCGAGCGGATCAAATGGTGCGCGGCACTGTGGTGCTTCCCAATGGTACCGGGAAATCAGTACGAGTCCTGGCCTTCGCCAAGGGTGAGAAGGAAAAAGAGGCACGCGACGCGGGTGCAGATTATGCCGGCGGCGATGATTTTATCGACAAGATTAAAGGTGGATGGCTTGAATACGACAAAACCGTGGCAACCCCTGACATGATGGGGGATGTGGGCAAAATTGGCAAGATCTTGGGGCCTCGTGGTCTTATGCCCAATGCTAAATTGCGCACGGTCACCTTTGACCTTGACAAGGTCGTCAAAGATATTAAGGCGGGCAAGATAGATTTTCGCGTGGAGAAATCCGGCATCGTTCACGCCCCGGTTGGCAGGGTTTCCTTTGGGGCAGACAGGATTCTAGAAAACATTACCACATTCATGGATAGCATAGTGCGCATGAAGCCGGCGGCCAGCAAAGGTACATACATACGCTCCATTGGCATTTCCACCACCATGGGACCGGGAATCAAGATTGATCCGGCCAGTGTTAAGGTATTGCTGACGTAAGAAAGCATTCAGCGTTCAGCACTCAGCCGTCAGAAAAAAGCTGAGAGCTCTTGGCCGACAGCTGATAGCTAACAAATAGGACACTCGGGCCCAGTCGGCCGGATGATTAGTAAAAACTGACTGCCGAGGCGAAACGTTGATTCGTCGAAGACAGTAGGTGCCTAGCCAGCCCAAGATAGAAGATGTTAGCAGACACTTTATTAAGGTAGCTCTAGCTTCTGGGTGTGGTGAGGGGATAATTGACTCTGGGTCAGCCTACCGAGACTGAAACAGGCAATCCGCCCCTGAAAATCAGGCACCTCCCATGACTTTGTCAGAGCACGACTCAAAATCGCGCTGGCAGATGAAAGGAGGGGAGAAGAGAATTGAACCGGCAAGAGAAAGAAGCAATGGTGGACGAGCTCCACGAGAAGTTGGAGCGGTCCAAAGCAACAATTCTAACCGATTATCGTGGTCTCAAGGTAACGGAGATCACCGAACTGCGTTATAAGCTCAAGGAAGCGGGCATAGAATACCGGGTGGTTAAGAACAGCCTGACTCGGCTGGCACTTCGGGGTACTGCGGCCTCAGTGCTCGAGGAACACCTCATCGGGCCCAATGCCCTCGCCCTTTGCTACGATGACGAGCTGACGCCGGCGAAGGTGTTGCTGGAATATGCCAAAGGCAATGACAAGCTGGAGGTCAAAGCGGGAGTACTAGCTGGCAGGCTGATGCTTCAGGAGGACATGAAAAAGGTTGTCACCTTGCCCTCCAAAGAAGTAATGCAGGCTCAACTTCTTGGGATTATGACATCTCTGCCCTCGAAGTTGTTGGCTGTCATGAATGCTGTGCCCAGCGAATTTGTCGGGGTGCTCGCAGCCGCACCGAGGGATCTTCTGGGAGTGCTCAAGGCCATCGAGCAGAAGGGTACACCAGAATCATAATTTGAAAAAAAACGTGAGTGTGCGAACAGATATTAAGAACGATAAAGGAGTATAAACATGGCGAAGGCGAAACTGACCAAAGACGATGTCAAAGAATACATCAAAAACATGCCGGTGTTTGAGCTGGCCGAGTTAGTAAAAGAGTTGGAAGAAGAACTGGGAGTCTCCGCAGCGGCACCTATGGCTGCAATGCCCATGGCTATGCCGGCAGGAGTTGCGGCGGCTGGTGCTGAGGCTGCTGAGGAGGAAAAGACCGAGTTTGATGTGGTGATCACTGAAGTGGGTGATAAGAAAATCCAGGTGATAAAAACTGTACGCGCCGTCACCGGCCTGGGTCTGAAGGAGGCCAAGGCTTTGGTGGATGAGCTGCCAGGAACAGTGAAAGAGGGTGTGTCCCAAGAAGAAGCCGACGATGTGGTCAAGCAGTTGGAAGAAGCTGGCGCCACCGTCGAAGTGAAGTAGCCTGCACCTGGTTGAATAAAAAGGTGGACCCCGCTCGTGAGAGCGAATCGCTTTTGCGTTCACCTCAATACTTTAGAGCCATCCAAAGATGACCGATGGATATCGCGGATGGCCGGATACCTGAACTTGGTGGTTTCCGTCCCTGTTCTCTTTGACGAGGGTCCGGAAGCCCCCTCCGTCATCGCTTTTGGGTCAGCTATCGTGACCCAAAGCCGGGTGATGGAGCCAGCGCCAAAGGTGAGAAAATATGGCAACCTCATTGGCCAATGACTATCGAGTGCGGAAGAGTTTTGGCAAGATCAAACACATAGTCGAGATCCCAAACCTTATAGAGATGCAGAGGCAGTCCTATGAACGGTTTCTGCAACAGGAAGTGGATCCCGATGAACGCGTAGACAAAGGTCTGCAGGGCGTCTTTAAAGGGGTCTTTCCCATTCGCGACTTTAGTGGGACTGCCTCTCTCGAGTTTGTCCGCTACAGCATTGGCAGAGTTAAGTATGATGTGGAAGAGTGTTTGCAGCGGGGGATGACGTACGAGGCACCAATCAAGATCACGGTGCGGCTCGTGGTCTACGATGTGGACAAGGACAGTGGCGCCAAGCACATTCGGGATATTAAAGAGCAGGAGGTTTATTTCGGTACCATACCGTTGATGACCAACAACGGTACCTTCATTGTCAACGGCACTGAACGGGTGGTGGTTAGTCAGTTGCACCGTTCTCCAGGTATTTTCTTTGACCACGACAAAGGCAAGACCCATTCAAGCGGAAAGCTTCTCTACTCTGCCAGGATCATCCCCTTGCGCGGCTCTTGGATCGATATGGAATTCGACCCCAAAGACATCCTCCACGTGCGCATTGATCGACGACGCAAGTTTCCAGTCACCATCCTGCTCAAGGCTTTGGGCTACAGCGCTGCTGAGCTACTCGCTTATTTTTACCAGTCCGAGCGCGTTTATCTCAGAAAGGATGGGGTGGCCAAGCTGCTGGATGATGAATTTCTGGCAGGTACGCGTTCACCGCTAGATATCACTCACCCGAAAAGTGGAAAAGTTCTGGCCAAGAAAGGAAGAAAGCTGGGAGTCAAGCTTATCCAGCAGCTAAAAGAGTCGAAGATTAGCGAAATTCCATTTCCGGATGAGAACCTGGTGGGTCGAGTGGTCGGGCGTGATGTGGTGGATGAGAAAACTGGAGAGGTACTTATCCAGTGCAATGAAGAGCTCACTGAGGAACACTTGGTTACCTTGCGGGCCCAGGGCATGGAGTATTTGGACTTGCTCTACATGGAAGGCGCCGACGTGAGTCCGTCTTTTCGAAATACCCTTGCTGTTGACAAGGTTGAGGATTCAGAGACGGCGATTCTGGAAATCTATCGGAAACTAAGGCCCAGCAATCCCCCCACCCCTGAGGTGGCAGCCGAGTTTTTCAAAAATCTCTTCTTTAGCCCTGATCACTATGACCTTTCCGAGGTGGGGCGGCTGAAGCTGAATCAACAGCTGGGAACCGAGGAGTTGCCGCTCAGTCACCGCACCCTCACTGAGGATGACATTTTCAGGGCTGTAAAACGCCTGGTCAAGACCAAGGACACCCATGGGGCAGTGGACGACATCGATAACCTGGGCAATCGGCGGGTGCGCGCGGTTGGGGAACTTCTGGAAAACCAGTATCGGATTGGGCTGGTCAGGATGGAGCGGGCTATCAAGGAACGCATGAGTCTTCAAGAGATTGAGACCCTGATGCCGCATGATCTTATCAATGCCAAGCCGGTATCAGCAGTGGTCAAAGAGTTTTTCGGCACCAGCCAACTGAGCCAGTTCATGGACCAGACCAATCCTTTGAGTGAGATTACCCACAAGCGGCGACTAAGCGCCCTCGGACCCGGAGGCCTTACGCGAGAGCGGGCTGGCTTCGAGGTGCGTGACGTCCATCCCACTCACTACGGGCGCATATGTCCCATTGAAACCCCGGAAGGTCCCAATATCGGTCTGATCGTCTCGTTGAGCACGTACGCCCGGGTGAACAAGTTCGGCTTCATCGAAACTCCTTATCGCGAGGTGGCAGGCGGCAAAGTGTCCAACAATGTTGCCTATCTGAGCGCCATGGATGAGAAAAAACAAGCCTTTGCCCAGGCCAATGCTCCTCTGGACAGCAAGAGCAAATTCATCAGGGAACAAGTTTCTTGCCGGCTGGAGGGCGAGTTTCTAATGGTCCGTCCCGACGAGGTGGAATTCATGGACGTGAGTCCGAACCAGTTGGTGAGCGTGGCGGCTTCCCTCATCCCCTTCCTGGAGAACGATGATGCTAACCGGGCCCTGATGGGCTCAAACATGCAACGTCAAGCTGTACCTCTTTTGAAGGCCAAAGCTCCGATAGTGGGTACCGGTATCGAAAGGGTTGTGGCCCAGGACTCAGGGGTTGCAATCATTGCCCGGCGCGATGGGATGGTGGAAGATGTAGATGCCTCTCGTGTTGTGGTCAGGGCCTCCCAGGGTGACGGCGAAGACCAGTCGCTCGCCTCCGCAGTGGATATCTATAAGATCACCAAGTTCCAGCGCTCCAACCAGAACACCTGTTTCAACCAAAAGCCTATCGTTCGTCCTGGACAAAGGGTGAGCAATGGGCAGATCATTGCCGATGGTCCCTCCACTGAAATGGGAGAGCTCGCCCTCGGCCGGAACGTCACTGTTGCCTTTATGAGTTGGGGTGGATACAACTTCGAGGATTCCATCCTGGTGAGCGAGCGAGTGGTCAAAGAGGACATCTTCACCTCCATCCACATCGAGGAATTCGAGTTGGTTGCCCGGGATACCAAGCTGGGCAAAGAGGAGATCACCCGTGACATTCCCAACATCGGTGAGGAGGCGTTAGGACACCTCGACGAGAGCGGAATTATTAGGATTGGCGCCACAATCCAAACCGGCGACATTCTGGTGGGCAAGGTAACGCCCAAAGGTGAGACTCAGCTCACTCCAGAGGAGAAATTGCTCCGGGCTATATTTGGTGAAAAGGCGGGGGATGTGAAAGACACCTCTCTCCGGGTGCCTCCGGGCGTGGAGGGCATTGTTATTGATGCCAAAGTTTTTTCCCGTAAGGGTGTAGACAAGGATGAACGGACCATATCCATTGAAGACGAGGAAATAGCGCGGTTGCTGAAGGATCAGCGTGACGAGATAAAGATAATCAAGAAAAGCGCGCTGAGGAATCTCGAACGGTTGCTGGCAAAGAAGAAATCAGCCAAACCCGTCAAGGACGGCAAGAAGACCTTGGTCAAAAAGGGCGGCACTTTTACTGGTGACATCCTTGCCCAATTGGCCCCCGGCCAGTGGATGGATATCGAGGTGCAGGGGAAGGTTGAGGTGACCGGACAGATTCGAGAAATCTGGGAGAACTACCACGAACAGATCGAACTGGTGCAAATGGTCTTCGCAGACAAAATCGCCAGACTCAAGAAGGGCGACGAGTTGCCCCCAGGTGTGATCAAAATGGTCAAGGTTTACCTGGCGGTTAAGCGCAAGCTGTCGGTGGGGGACAAGATGGCCGGTCGTCACGGTAATAAGGGGGTGGTAAGCCGAGTTCTGCCCGTAGAGGACATGCCCTATTTTGCCGAAGGCACCGCGGTGGATATTGTCCTGAATCCCCTGGGCGTACCTTCGCGCATGAATGTGGGTCAGGTCTTGGAGACACACCTGGGCTGGGCCGCCAAAGGGATTGGTGAACAACTGGTTCAGTTACTGGAGGAATACAAGAGTAAGGAGACTATAAAGGCGAAGCTCCGGCGACTCTACTCCAAGCAGGAATTCAAGGAGTACTTTGACGAGGCGGATGAAACCGAACTCAAGAGCCTGATTCCCCACTACCGAGAGGGCTTCCATGTGGCCAGTCCAGTATTTGATGGCGCCGAGGAGGAAGAGATTCGGGAGTTTCTGAAAGAAGGAGGCCTTCCAGAGTTGGGACAGGCCACTTTGTATGACGGCCGCAATGGTAAGCCATTCGACAGCAAAGTCACTGTGGGCATCATGTACATGATGAAGTTGCACCACTTGGTGGACGACAAGCTGCACGCACGCTCCATTGGTCCTTACTCACTGGTAACCCAGCAGCCATTGGGTGGTAAAGCGCAGTTTGGTGGGCAACGTTTGGGTGAGATGGAAGTCTGGGCAATGGAGGCTTATGGTGCTGCCTATGCCTTGCAGGAGTTTTTGACGGTGAAATCCGATGATGTGGCCGGCAGGACTCGTATGTACGAAAAAATAGTCAAGGGCGAGAATACGCTCGAGGCTGGGTTGCCGGAATCTTTCAACGTACTGGTGAAGGAGCTCCAGGCCCTGGGTTTGGATGTCCGCTTGTTGGAAGACGCCGACTAGTAAACGGATAGTATGGCAATTTAGTCTCTTACGTATTACGAGGCGTTTAAGAAGTTAAGCGGGAAATCAGGAA
>CAMYLW010000080.1 GCA_947259475.1 Thermodesulfobacteriota bacterium | reverse complement strand
GCTTTTGTCAAGATGGAAGCGGGAGGGTCGACTGCTGCAAGTTAATGATATTAGACATCAAATCCGGAGCACTATACAAATGTAACTCAGCGATGTGAGCTCTGGGATTTGGGATATTGGATTTTGGATTGCGGATTGCGAAACTGGGAACCCGCCCGAAGGGTGGGAGTCCGAAGGACAATTTAAAATCTAAGCCCCATCAAACATATAACCATGTACAGTAGGTCGGATGGTTTCCGCCTCGGCGGAGTTCATCCGACGCCTAGCTGTGTCGGATCAATCCCGCTGAAGCGGGACTACGCGAGAACGATCCGACCTACGACTCTCAAGCCTCCAACCTCAAGGCCCGCAGGGCCGCTCCTCCAACCTCCAACTCTCTGCCCTATGCTGCCTGCTGCAAGCTGTCCGCTGCCAGCTGTATTTCCCTCTGCCCAATCCTCAATCTGCAATCTACAATCTACAATCCCCAATGTCCATGAGGTTGGCTTGGTTTTTGCAATTCGAAAAAACCACAATAATCGGATCAATTCTCAAACAAAGATAAAACATATCAGCTTCAAATTTATGTATGTTACTGTTTTATTGGTAAAAATTATCTGTTATTCATTTTTGTAGTATTTTTACTAAGTTGAAAAAAGCCGAAGAGCACTGACAACCTATTTACTGACAATTGCCCTGTGGATTGTAAACAAAAATATTTGACATTTTAATGGTATATCGATAGTGTAGCTCTATACTTACCTTAGATTACACTAGACCTGACGTCCACCAACTATCGAGAAGAGATAATGTTCGGAAAAAAGTCCTCGCTCATTGGTCTTGATATTGGTTCCTATGCTGTCAAGATCGTTCATCTGATAGAAGCCAAAGGAACTTACCGACTAAAAGATTTGGGTATAGCCCAGTTACCCCCCAGTGTTATTGTTGAAGGCGCCATCAAAGACCCAGATGAGGTCCAGACGGCAATTAAGAAACTGGTCACCAACCTAAAAACCAAGGTAAAAGGGGTTGCCACTTCAATAGCCGGCTGGTCGGTGATTATCAAGAAAGTCGATCTTCCTCAAATGAGCGAAGAAGAGCTTACTGAAAATATACAGCTCGAAGCCGAGCAATACATCCCCTTTAATGTTGAAGACGTCAATATTGACTTCCAGATCTTAGGTTCTTCTGAAGACAAACCGGATCGGATGGAAGTTATGCTTGTGGCGGCAAAGAAGGAAGTCATCGATGACTACGTCACTCTGATAAGAAAAGCCGGCCTGGCGCCCCAGGTTGTTGACGTGGATTTCTTTGCCCTGGAAAATGCCTTTGAGGCGAACTACGATGCTACCGAAAGCGGGGGTGTCGCCTTAGTTGACATCGGCGCCACCAAAATGAACATCAATGTTTTGAAAAACGGCATCTCCATGTTCAATCGCGACGCCTCAATTGGCGGCTTCCAAATCACTGAGGACATCCAGCAGCGCTTCGGTCTCGAGTATGAGGAAGCTGAAAAAGTAAAGCTTGGTATGTCATCAGAGAAAGTGCCCGTGCAGGATTTGGAAGCAATTTTTGTCTCGGCAGCCACCGGCTGGTCAACTGAGGTAAAACGCGCCATTGACTTTTTTTACGCCACCTATCCAGAAGAAACAATAGGTCAGATCCTTCTAAGTGGTGGTTCTTCGCGGTTGCCTGGACTGGATTCCCTGTTCAATAAAGACACAAATATCCCAGTGGCCTACTTCAATCCTTTAGCCAAGATTGATTTCGATACCAAAGTGTTTGACCAGCAGTATGTGGACTATGTTGCTCCACAGTTTGCTGTTGCCGTGGGTCTGGCTCTGCGGCGGGTGGGAGACAGATGATTAGAATCAACTTATTGCCAATTGGCAGACGTCCGGTAGAGGAAAAAATCCGCAAGGAGATAACTGTTTTTTTCCTCCTGATATTCTTTTCTGTGTCCGTAATGGTTTATTTTCACATTGACCATACCCGCACGATCAAGCAGATCACTGCGGAAAAAAAGACTGTGGATAGTGAAATTCGCCGGTACCAAGATAGGCAGAGACAGCTCCAAGAGCTTCAAGAAAAGCATAAGATGCTGGAACAGAAGCTAGGTGTCATTGAGCAACTCAGAAAAAATCGCGATCTTCAAGTGAGAGTTCTGGATCAACTGGCAATCACTGTGCCTACGGATCAATTGTGGATCAAAACTCTAACTCAGAAGGGTAATACCTTGACTCTTACTGGTGTAGCCCGTGGCAACGAAGTAATCGCCCAGTTCATGGAGGCTCTGGCGAAATCGCCTTACATTGATGCCAACGGTGTGGTGCTTAAGCAGACACGTCAGGTGAAAATCCAGGGATACAAACTGAAAAATTTCAATCTGAGCTGTAGAGTTGTTGTCCCCGCTCCAGCAAAGGAAGCACCGCCAAAAAAGGGAGCAAAACAGAAGGCGAAGTCATCGTCAGGAGGGGCTGCCTGATTGTAGTTTCCCAGTCTAAACTAGGGAAGGAAGCCCATGGCTTTGGATGTTAAAAAAGGCTTAGGTGGCGTCAAATTACCAGTTATTCCTTGGGGTAAGTTGAGCAAACTGAGCAAAGCCCAAAAGCTTCTCATTGCAGTGGCTGTTTTGGGGGCTCTTTGGGGATGTTTCGTCTGGTTCCTTTACATGCCGCAAACGGAGCAAATAACCAAACTGCGGGGGGATCTAAACTCGGCCAAAACCAAGTTAGCCCGGCTCAAAAATGTTGAGAAGAACTTGCGAGCCTTCAAGAAAAAATACAGAGATACTGAGCTCAAATTTAAACAGGCACTCAAACTTCTGCCAGATAAGCATGAAATCCCTACTCTATTGAGCAGCATTTCCAATCTCGGCGCCCAGTCCGGCCTGGAATTTCTGTTGTTTCAGCCACAGAAAGAGGTGAACCGAAATTTCTACGCCGAGATTCCACTCAAGATAGAAGTCACTGGACCATACCATAACGTGGCCACTTTTTTTGACAAAGTGAGTAGATTGAGTCGTATCGTCAATATAGGCGACCTTAAAATGACGGCAGCGAAAGCCGCTAAATTCAAAAGTGATACAGTCATTCTCAAAACAGGCTGTACCGCCACAACGTATAAGTTTATCGAAGTGAAAGAACAGCCGAAGAAGGGCAAGAAGCGCAGGAGAAAAAAGAAATAGACAGCTGCGGGAAACACTAGGCAGAAACCGTTTAATAATTGCAGTCACTTCCCGTAGAAGGAGGAGTGGAATGAGGCATAATCGACGCCGCTTAAAACAAAAAGGGATCTTGCCTTTAGGCCTGCTGGCCCTGATTTTCTATGCTTTTGGCTGTGCCAGCCAGCCTTCTGCTCCACCAACCTCCCAGGCCGATGCTGGAGACCGTGTTTCCACAGAAACACAGCAACTCCAAGATATTCAAGTGGTGGATCAGGACGGTTTCTTGGGCATCTACCTGGTTGGCTCGAATGCGATGACATACACAGCCTTCAAGGCGATTGATCCCTTGCGGCTGGTCTTGGATCTGCCCAATACAGAGAGTGAGATTTCATCTTCGCCCCTTGCCGTCGAAAATGAAATCATCGGTAAGATAGAAACCATGATGCTCGCTCAGGAGCCCCAGCCCATGACTCGTGTCGAAATCGGGCTGAACAAAGAAACTCCGTACGAAATAGTGCAGGAAACGAATCAGATCGTGGTGCAGTTTGAGGAAACGGCTGTGGTCGTCGGAACTGAGCCGACTCCTGAGGCAGAGACGGTATTCTTCCAGACCGAGACCGCACCAGAGATGGAAGCGGCAGCCACCCCGGCCGAGAAAATTACAGCCATTCAACCAATAACTTATGGTGAAGAGCTCAAGGTATACATTATTGGCGATGGGAGTATTACGAAATACAATGTTTTTACCCTGACTGATCCAGCCCGAGTGGTGTTGGATCTCATGGGAGTGGAGTTGGCTGCAGGCAAAGCAACGGTTCCCCCTTCCGATCCCCTGGTCAAAGGGATAAGGATGGGAACCCACCCCGACAAAGTGAGGGTAGTTTTTGATTTGATTCCAGCAGCAGGACTCCCTTACCACATTACATCGGTGGGAGACCGACTCGTTGTCACCTTTGAACCAGGCTCAGGCTTTCCTGCCAGCCCTCCAATCGTGGTGGCAACGGTTGCTGAACCAGCCGAGCCGGCTGAAGCACCCAAGCGAACCGCACCACCGCCTGAGCCAGCCCGGATATTATCCATTGATTTCAACCTTTTGAAATCTAACAAATCTCGTTTGACCGTCGCCGCTAACCGTCCTCTTGAGCCGGAGATCCAGATCACCGGAGCAAACAGCATTTCCATAGCCTTTACGAATGCTAAACTCCCCAAGCATCTTGAGCGACATATTGACACGGGACAATTTACCAGTGCCGTTAATGTGATTTACCCCCGTCCAATGCAGGGAGTTCCCACTGCGGTGGAATTTTACATCGAAATGCGTGAAATGGTCCCGTACCACATAGCGACTGAGGGGAATGCGGTCTATTTGGACTTCGATAGCTCTATGGTGCCACCGGTTGAGCCCATTAAGCTGGGTAGGCCCGCTGCGGTGGTCGAGGAGCGAGGTCCGGAAATCCCGGCTCCAGCGCTGGAAGAAGTTGCACCACCTGCTGCTCCCGAGCCAATGGCTGGCCCCGCTCCACCCACGGTTGTTGAAGTTGAAGAAGAGATGGCCGCCGCAGAGAAGGTGCCAGTGATAGAGGCGGCGGGTCCAATGCCCTCACCTGACATGCCGAGAGCGTTTATCGGTCAAAAGATTTCCCTCGACCTGCAAGAGGTTGACATTCGAAATGTGCTCCGACTTTTAGCCGACGTCACCGGCAAGAACTTAGTTGTGGAGCCTGGTGTTTCAGGTAAAGTCACGCTCAAAGTGGACAATGTACCCTGGGACCAAGTTTTGGAGTTGATTCTGAAGATCAATGAATTGGACCAGGTAATGGAAGGAAATATCATACGCATTGCCACAGCAGCGAAACTCAAAGCGGAGTTGGAGCGTAAGAGAGAGGTGGCCGAAGCCCAGAAGGAACTCATGGCTGCAGCCAGGGATCTGGGAGAGATTTCCACCGAATACCTTCAGGTCAACTACGCTGACGTCGGAGATATTAGTGCCCAAATCGATAACGTCAAAAGTGAAAAGGGCACCGTATCTGTGGATAACCGCACCAATTTGATTATCTACAGCGACTTTCCTAAACGGATAGAGACCGCCAAAGAAATCCTTGCCAGGCTGGACAGGGCCACCAAACAGGTGATGGTAGAGTCCCGGATTGTCTCAGCCACCACCAACTTCAGCCGCAACTTGGGCGTCAGCTGGAACGCCGGTTACACTGCAAACTCTCTTGCCGGTAGGCTGGGCGGTTCACCAGCGTTTGACATGGCCGTGGCTGCACCAACGGCGGCCGTTGGTACTTTCGGCCTTGCTTTCACCCGTGCCCTCGGCGTCAATAATATCCTTGATCTGGACATGCAACTGGACGCCTTGGAAAACGCCGGCGAGGGTAGAGTGATCTCCAGCCCGAGAATCTTCACTTTGGACCATGTGCAAGCCATGATCCAGCAGGGTGATCAGATCCCCTATCCCCAGAGGACCGAAGAGGGCACGATTAGTACCGCCTTCGCCCCGGCCACCCTGTCTTTGACCGTGACACCTCACATAACCCCGGACGGCAAAGTCCGGATGGAGGTGCTCGCCAAGAGGGACCAGGCTGATTTCAGTAGAACCGTGCAAGATGTCCCAGCCATCCGCACCCAGGAAGCCCAAACCGAGCTGCTGGTCAATGACGGTGACACCATCGTCATCGGCGGCATTGTTATTCAAGATACTGAGTGGTCTGAGGATCGGGTTCCATTTCTGTGGCGGATACCGCTTTTGGGTTGGCTGTTCAAGAACCGTCAGATCAACGATGGGAAAAGCGAGCTTCTGATCTTCTTGAGCCCAAGCATAATAGCCGATGAGAAATTGACCCGGCGTTGATACTACAGATATTACAAGAAACCCCCCGACGCTGAGCATCGGGGGGTTTTTTTTGTCCCTCACGTAGTCATCCCGGCCAAGTCCGCCTACGGCGGATGCGAGCCGGGATCCAGAAACAATTTAATTATATTGAACTCTAACTGGATTCCGGATCTCGCCCCGCTACGCGGCGCTCGTCCGGAATGACGGGTTTGGCGAATTGCAGCTTGCTAAATTGAATTCTACCTTGGGCCCTGCGCCTTTCGCCTCTTTTCAATCTACAATCCGCTTCACCTCATCGCACCCAAATAACTCCGAGCCTCATAGGCAATATCCGAGCCCGGCTCTGCCCGTATCACCTTCTCGAAATACTCTTTGGACTTTTGCTTTTCACCGCTGCGGTAGAGGAATTTACCCATGTTCAATAGGGCGCCTGCATATTCTGGATTGTACTCGAGAGCCTTCTCATACGCTGCTCGTGCTTGACCGTACATCTTCAAACCTTCGTAGGCTTTTCCCAAATCATTGAGAGCTGGAACAAAGTCCGGAACCAATCTGATGGCCTCTTTCAAATGGATGATCGCTTCATGGTACTGTTTAAGGTCGAGATAAACCCTACCCAAATTTCTTTGGGCGTCCTGAGGGGCCATGTAGAGCAGATTGCTCAGTGCCTTTTCAAACGCCTGAATCGCCTCTTCCATTCTGCCCTGGCGATAATAAATGGTGCCCAGATAATTGTAAGCGTTCGAATAGTCTGGCTTCAACTTAATTGCTTCCCCGACATGATACTCCGCTTTATCAAGAGCCCCCTTATAGTCGTAGGTCAGCGCCAAGTCGTATTGCAGGTAAGGGTCATCGGGGATAAGTTCGAGAGCCTTGAGAAAGTGCTCCAGGGCCTTACTGGGCTGGTTCCTGGCAAGGTACCTCTCGCCCAGATCACGGGAGGATCTGCCTTCCTTTTGCCTGAGAGCTTTATCGGCGGCGCAACCCGTAAGAAAAAATGCCAAGGTCAATATCACGCCTAATACCCGCCATCTAAGCTGTGCTCTCAATTTCTCATCCCTCCCTAGCCTGATCGCTGATAGCTAATTTGTTTGTGAGTCTAATTGCGGCGATACATTTTGTCAAGAAAGCATAAGGAAAGGAGCATAGAGCATAGGGCATGGAGCATAGGGAAATACAGCTGGCAGCTAG
>CAMYLW010000079.1 GCA_947259475.1 Thermodesulfobacteriota bacterium | reverse complement strand
TACATTTCTGTGATTTATCCCCCACATAAAATACAAAATTGTATTTTCCCAAACCCCATCCCTTCCATCCCATAAACCCACAACTAACTATAATCACAAGATTTTTATGCATTAATGGTCCCTTGGCATACCCATTGCTCTTGCCTCGTGCGGTGATCAACCAAAGCCCACCGAAAGAAACTCAGCAAGGAGGATTCAAATGATCAATGCGGGAGACACAGCTTTTATTCTCGTCAGTTCAGCTCTGGTTATGTTCATGACCCCTGGTTTGGCTCTGTTCTATGGAGGAATGGTCAGAAACAAAAACGTCCTGGCCACGATCATGCAAAGCTTCATAATCATCGGCATCGTTACAGTCACCTGGGTATTGTGGGGCTACTCTCTGGCCTTCGGCCCCGATGTGGGCGGCATAGTGGGGAACCTGTCATGGTTCGGTCTGAAAGGGGTCACCCTTTCTCCTAGCCCGGATTATGCCAGTACCATTCCCCATCAGGCATTTATGATTTTCCAGTGCATGTTTGCTGTTATCACTCCGGCTCTTATTACCGGCGCTTTCGCCGAACGGATGAAATTTAGCTCACTGCTGGTCTTCATTGTTCTGTGGTCCACCCTGGTTTACGCTCCACTGGCACACTGGGTTTGGGGTTCAGGAGGCTGGTTGGGAAAGCTGGGAGCTCTCGACTTTGCCGGTGGAACCGTGGTTCATATCAGTTCAGGGGCTTCTGCCCTCGCCGCCGTTCTCATCATTTCCAAGAGGAAAGGTTACGGCAGGGAACAATTTATTCCCCACATTCTGCCCTCGCCGCCGTTCTCATCATTTCCAAGAGGAAAGGTTACGGCAGGGAACAATTTATTCCCCACAACCTTCCCATGACCATAACCGGTACAGCCATTCTTTGGTTCGGCTGGTTTGGCTTCAACGCCGGCAGTGCTCTTGCCAGTAATGGACTGGCAGCCGGAGCCTTCGTGACCACCCATGTGGCCGCAGCTACGGCCTCCCTAACCTGGCTGTTTGCAGAATGGATTCTGCATGACAAACCCACCACCCTGGGCGCAGCCAGTGGTGCCGTAGCTGGGCTTGTGGCCATTACCCCGGCGGCTGGTTTTGTCAGTCCGCTCTCAGCCCTGATAATTGGTGGTCTGGCGGGGGTGATTTGCTATATGGGTGTGTTGACCAAGTCTAAACTGGGCTATGATGATTCCCTCGACGTGGTTGGGATCCACGGACTGGGTGGTACCTGGGGAGCCCTGGCAACCGGTCTGTTCGCCAGCACTGCTGTGAACCCAAACGGGGCCAACGGTCTCTTTTACGGCAACCCGAAACAGCTCTGGATTCAGTTTCTATCAATCGTCGCCACCATTGTCTTTGCCTTTGTGATGACTTTTGTCATTCTTAAGCTCCTCGATGCGATCATGGGCCTGAAGGTCTCCGACGAAGAAGAGGTAAGAGGGTTGGACATCACTCAGCATAGCGAGGCGGGCTACAGTCTCTAACCTGCATTGTATGCGAATCGAGTCGTGAATAATGGGGGCTGCGAGTTGGATTTGCTTCCCGACCCCAATACAATCACTGAGATAAATAAATCACCCCAGGTTGGAGGAGAGAAATGAAGAAGATTGAAGCAATCATCAAACCGTTCAAGTTAGATGAGGTCAAAGAGGGCCTCATGGAGATAGATGTCAAGGGCATGACCGTTACCGAGGTCAAAGGATTTGGCCGCCAGAAAGGCCATACAGAGATCTATCGTGGGGCGGAATACAGGGTGGATTTTGTCCCCAAGATCAAGATAGAAGTTATTGTCCCAGCAGAACTTGTCTCCCAAGCTGTGAAAATTATCCAAGAAAAAGCAAAGACCGGCCAGATTGGTGATGGCAAGATCTTCGTCAGTTCTCTGGAGGAAGCAATCCGGATCAGAACAGGAGAAAGTGGCAAAGAGGCCATCTAGTCATTGGGCATTTGCCATTGGCTGGGGTTAAAGGACACCTATATTTAGGATGGCCTCCTAATAACCAGATGATAGATGGGCGACGGAATCGATTGTGATTGAAGAGAGCCAAGTTCTCAACGTGAACATCATGGAATCCCCAGTTCAGCAGCTACAGAAAAGGAAGCAAGAGTTACTCGCTCGTTTCGTCGACGGCAATGTCCCAGATTTTCTAACTACCCACGCCGACCTTCTGGACGATTACTTTCGTGAAAGCTTCGCCCAAAGCTCAGCTGGTCCCCGTATGGGCATGGAAAAAAATCCATACGCTATCCTCGCTCTCGGGGGTTACGGTAGACAAGAGCAGTGTCTGCACTCAGATATAGATGTGCTCCTACTCTTCAACAAGAAGATACCTGATGAGGCTGCTGCCCTCGTCCAGGAGATCTTCTATCCCCTCTGGGATGTCGGCCTCGAAGTGAGTTATGCCACCCGTTCACTCAAAGAATGCTTGCGCCTGGCGTCTCATGACTTCGAGGTCCTGACCTCGTTGCTGGATGCCAGATTTCTCTGTGGCATCTCCACTCTCTATTCAGGGCTGACGGAAGGAATGCGTGGCAAGATCTTGCGCAAGAAAGCCAAGGAATTCACCCACTGGCTGAGGGAGAGAAACCAGGACCGTCATAGTCGATATGGTGATTCAACCAGTCTTCTGGAGCCCAACGTCAAGGAGGGGCAAGGTGGTTTGCGAGACTACCACGCCATGCTTTGGTTAGGCTGGGCCAAAGACCAGATCACAGAACCACGGGATTTGGAATACCATGGCCAACTTTCTCACAATGAGTATGTAACCTTGTCAAAAGCGCTCTCATTTATTTGGTCGGTGAGGAACTGGCTTCACCACTTCAGCGGCCGCAAGTGCGACCAACTCTATTTCGAATACCAATTAAAGGTGGCCAAGGCCTTGCGCTTTAAGGATCAAAACGGCCAGCAGGGTGTTGAACTGTTCCTTGGGCAGTTGCACGGCCACATGGAGTTCCTAAAACAGCAGCACCTTATATTGCTGAATAAGGTTGTCCCTAGGAAGTATCGATACCCTCTGGCAAGAGTTAGGGGACGGTTGAGCGTAAGTGGGATCACCGCCAGTCAGGATTCCCTGAATTTTGAGTCTTCGGAGGCGATCCTTGAGAATCCCTATCTGTTGCTAAAAATATTCGAGCAGAGTGCCAGCCTCAGACTATCACTTAGTATAGAAGCGAGGCGATTGGTCCGGGAGTTTCTTCACCTGGTGGATGAAGAGTTCCGTCGATCCCCCAGAGTAATTCAATCTCTGCAACGAATCTTGCTGTCACCGTCTCAACCGCTGGACGTCCTTGATGAGATGTTGAACACGGGAATTTTAGTGGCGCTCATTCCAGAAATGAAGGGAGTGGTCAATCTCATCCAGTACGACGAGTACCATATATATCCGGTTGACAAGCATCTCTTACAGGCAGTCCGGATATTAAAGGATTTCGGCAAGCCGGAACTACCTTCCAAGGATTTATTCTATGGCCAACTCTTCAAGGAACTTAAATGTCCTGAGCTCCTCTTATGGGCGGTACTGCTGCACGATGTAGGTAAAAGTCGGGAGGGAAAAGATCATTCTGAACATGGTGCCGAAATTGTCCGCAGGGTGTTTAAGCGGATGAATTTCACCGATGAAGATATAGAAACCATTTCTTTTCTGGTTCGGGAACACCTGCTGCTGACCAAGACTGCTAGCCAAAGGGATCTCAATGATGAAAAGGTAGTGGTTCAGTGTGCTAGAAAATTCCGCAGTATCGAGGAACTGAAGATGCTCTATCTCCTCACCGTGGCCGACTCCAACGCCACTGGACCCAAGGCCTGGAACGATTGGATGGCTGCTCTGCTGAATGAGCTTTTTTTTAAGATCTATCACATCCTGGAGAGCGGAGAGCTGGCAACTTTGAAGGCGGTGGATATGGTGGAGAAGAAAAGGAAAGAAATTTTTCATGAATCTCTCTCCATGCCTCAAGAAGAGCTGGAACTGCTTTTCGATCAGATGTCGCCCCGCTATCTCCTCTACACCCCAGCCAAAGACATCCTCCGCCACATCGAGCTCTACCAAAGGCTCGGAAAGGCACCCTTTGTTCTAGAAGCCCAGGTCATGCCCGGCACCAACTTCCGGACTGTGACCGTCTGTGCCGAAGATCGTCCTGGTCTCTTTTCCAAAATATCCGGCGTTCTTACCCTCAATAACCTGGACATCCTGGACGCTCAGATCTACACCTGGCGCAACCGCATCGCTCTTGACATTTTTATGGTAAAGGCCCCACCGGACACCCTTTTCGAGGATGAAGTCTGGGCCAGAGTGAGAAAGGACTTGTACGCAGCCCTCAACGGCGATATCGCCCTCGATACAGTCCTGGATGAAAAACTGAGGGCTTACCAGTCTGCCATCAAGAGCACAGCCTCGCGACCAGACAAAATTGTCGTGGACAATAGTGGTTCTGATTTTTTCACCATCATTGAAGTCTATACCTACGACTTCCCAGGGCTTCTTTACCGGATCACTGACGCTTTGTTCAGATGTGACCTGAATGTCTGGGTTGCCAAGATTGCCACCAAGGTAGACCAGGTGCTTGATGTCTTTTACGTCCGTGATTTGGACGGTCAAAAATTAACCGATCCCGAGTCGGTCGCCACCATCAAGAATACTATAGGCCAGGTGTTGAGCAGCAATCGCACCTGAAAGCAGGTAGTCCGACATCTTGAAACCCCGCCCACGATCTTCAGGAAAACAAAAAATGAATAATCTTTTAATACAATAAAGCTTGAAGATAAAATGACAATTTTGTATGTTAGCGCAAGAATCTTATGACAAAATTGTATTTTCTCAGCTATACCATTGACTCAAATTATCACTATAAATTATTGATAATTAAGGTTTTTCATCATTTCAGTCTTTTGGCACAGCTCTTGCGGATAGGTAGCCGATGACTTTCGGAAGTAAGCTATCTCGACATGCCCGACTCTCACAGGACATGGAGAAATTTGGAAATCAGCTTGTAACAAAAATATTCTAAAGGAGGAGAGAATAAGATGAGCGAACCTAAAACACCTAAAGACGTAATTAAGATTGTTAGAGACAGAAATGTCAGCTTCATCCAGTTCTGGTTCACCGATGTGCTTGGAATTCTAAAAAGCTTTTCCATTACCCCATCAGAACTGGAGGAGGCCTTGTCAGAGGGGATGGGCTTTGATGGCTCTTCTGTGGAAGGGTTTGCCCGGATCGAGGAGAGCGACATGATCGCCAAGCCCGATCCCACCACCTTCCAGTTTCTCCCTTGGCGGCCAAAAGATAGACCGGTTGCCAGGATGTTCTGTGACATTTTGGAGCCCGATGGAACTCCATATGAAGGGGATCCGCGGCATGTCTTCAAACGCATCTTGGCCAAGGTGAATGAACAAGGATATACCTTTTACCTGGGACCGGAGCTCGAGTATTTCTACTTTGAGAACAACGAAGCCCCAAAGATCATTGATAAGGGCGGGTATTTTGACGCTCCACCCTTGGATACAGCTGGACATTTAAGAAGAGACACCATTTTCGCTCTACAGGAAATGGGAATCCAGGTGGAATACAGCCACCATGAAGTTGCCCCCAGCCAGCATGAGATTGACTTGCGCTACGACGAGGGCTTAAGGATGGCTGATACAGCTTTGACCATGAGGATTACAGTCAAGGAGATTGCCCGGCAGAATGGAGTCTATGCCACTTTCATGCCTAAGCCCCTCTTTGGTGAGAACGGCAGCGGCATGCACACCCACCAATCTCTGTTTAAGGGAAACGCTAACGCCTTCTACGATGCCAGCGACCAGTATCATCTCTCTGCTATGGCCAAGTCCTACATTGCCGGGATCATGGAACATGCCCGGGAGATGGCTCTTGTGACCAATCAGTGGGTCAACTCTTATAAGAGGCTGGTTCCCGGATATGAGGCTCCTGTCTATGTTGCCTGGGCCCGACGCAACCGCTCTACCATGGTGCGAGTGCCCATGTACAAGCCCGGCAAGGAACAGGCGACCCGGATTGAGTTCCGCTCTCCAGATCCAGCTTGTAACCCGTATCTGGCGTTTGCGGTGATGCTGGCAGCCGGGATGAAAGGGGTGGAAGAGAACTACAAGCTTCCGGAGCCAATAGAAGAAGATATCTACGAGATGGATGAGGTAGCCAGGGAGCGGGCGGGAATTACCTCGCTGCCAGGGAGCCTCTACGAGGCGCTCCGGGAGATGGAAAAGAGCGAGTTAATGCGCGAGACTCTGGGAGATCACATCTTCAACAAACTCATTGCCAACAAGAAAATTGAGTGGGATCGTTACCGCACTCATGTGAGCGAGTTCGAGATAAGTAATTATCTGCCCATTCTATGAATGAAGGCATGGGGCATGGGGCAGAGGGCAGAGGGTTAAAAGCAATGTGGGGAGGCGGAAGTTGATTGAAATTACAAATCACAAAATCCAAATAACAAACAAATAACAATGACCGAAATTCAAAATTCGAAACCTTCACATCATTATAAAAATAATCCAAATATGTTTGGGTCATTGAATATTGGAATTTTAGATTTATTTGTAATTTGGTGCTTGGGATTTGGGATTTCGGAATGAGGATTGAGAAATGCGAAATGACGTTTCAGCTTCTCTCATCCTCTGACTACTTAATATTGCCTCCAACCTCAAGCGAAGGTCAGTGCGACTGACCTGAGCGCTCCTCCAACCTCTAACATTAGGTGCTTGGATAGTGGCGATGGCAAAACGGTTTCTCGTGTTCCAACACATGGACTGGGAGGGGCCGGGAATTCATCTCCTGCGCTCGGCTGAAAAAGTGGGGGTGAAGCTTGAGGTGGTGGAGGTCTGGCACCAGCCAATCCCTGATTTGAGCCCGTATGATGGACTGTTCATCTTGGGCGGTAGCCCAAATGTGGACCAGAAAGATGAGTACCCTTTCCTGCGAGCCGAAAAAACAGCCATCCGTCACATCGTTGAGAACGATAAGTCCTATCTTGGCTTTTGCTTAGGACACCAGCTTCTCGCTGATGTCCTGGGGGCAAAGGTAGGCCCGAATACCTGCCGCAGTGTGGGATTCATCGAAGGTTATCTCACTTCACAGGGACGGCAACACCCGCTCTTTCGAAACCTCCCCAACTCCTTTCCACTTTTCAAATGGCATGGACAGGCCGCACTGCCCCCGGTGCCAAACCATGTGGAGGTCCTGGTTACTTCTCCGGATTGCCAGGTGGAGGCCATTTCCCTGAGAGAGAAGCCCCATGTCATCGGGCTCCAGTTCGACAATCATGCCGGTTCCAAGCTGGATGCCGCAACCTGGCTCAAGGGGGACCGTGAGTGGTTATCACAGCCCCCACAGGTGGATCCTGCCATTGTGCTTACTGAAGCCGAGAAGCTCGAGACAGTCATGGGGGAACAGTTTGAAATTCTTTTCGAGAATTTTATCAAGATGAATGACTAGAGACAGAAGTCAGAAGCCAGAAGCTTAATTGCGGATTTGGGATTGGGCGAGAAAGGGCACAGGCGAGAAAAGCGAGAAAGGCTGTCAGTTGGAGGTTGGAGGATCGCTCAGGCTCGACTTTGCTCACCTTCGCTTTAGGTTGGAGGCAATATCAAGGAGTCAGGAGCCAGGAGTCAGGAGAAAAGAGAGATCCGATTTTGATCTTTTCATTCTGGGTTCTGACTTCTGGCTCCTTAATTTCGAAATCCGAAATCCGAAATTCGCAATTACCTCCCTATGCTCCATGCCCCATGCTCTATGCCTTTTCCCTGTCCTTCTCGATTGACAAAATGTATCGCCGCAATTAGACTCACAAACAAATTAGCTATCAGCGATCAGGGTGGAAGCTGGCGGCTGAAAGCTGACCGCTTAGGAGGGATGAGAAATTGAGAGCACAGCTTAGATGGCGAATATTGGGCGTCATATTGACTTTGGCATTTTTTCTTACGGGTTGTGCCACTGACAAGGCATTCAGGGAGAAGGAGGCAAGAG
>CAMYLW010000078.1 GCA_947259475.1 Thermodesulfobacteriota bacterium | reverse complement strand
AAGAAGCGTTTGGGTAATTACTTTATCGCCTCAGCGTTTTCCTCTGATTAGCCAATGTTTAACATTTGTGTACTTTCGCCACGTGCTCTTGATCAAAAGACAATGAAAAAGATTCTGAAATATAGTAGCTTGCTCGTTGGCGAACTTTGCGGTAATGCCCCCCTGGAGGAGATAGCATGAATGAATTAACTAAGATGATCGTTTTACCGGTGGACGGTTCTGAAAATGCTCATAGATCCCTAGAATACATTGATCTCATGTACGGCAAAGACCACAACCTGGAAGTAACTCTTAAGTATGTCCTCCCCAGTCTGCCGCCAATCCTTGCGGATGATCGTTCTATGAAGCGTGAGACCGCCACCAAGTTGAAAGCTTTAGAGAATAAAAGCATCCGTATGGCTGAAAAAATCCTCAGCCAGGCCAAGAACTTCTTCCTTCAGAAAGGTTTCGAAGAAGACCGGCTGCAGACAGTCTATCGAAAAAAAGCGGACAGTATTCCCCAAGACATCTGTAATTGGGTAGAAAGCAAGAGGGCTGATTCTGTGCTTATTAGCACCCGTGGCCGCAGTAGATTGGAGGCCTTTTTCATGGGCGAGGTCTCCAGCAAGCTTCTGGAATACTGCCGAGTATGTCCGGTGTGGGTCGTGGAGGGTAAGGTGACCTCAAACCTGGCACTGGTCGCCGTTGACAGCTCGGATAATGCCCTCAGGGCGGTAGATCATGTCGGCTTCATGCTTGCCGGAACCGATGCCCCGGTGACTCTTTTTCACACCATGCGGCACTTGAGACGCTTTGTTCCCCAGGAGGTGTTGGACGAGGCTCCCGAGCTCGAAAAGCTCTGGAAAACCAAGGCAGGCCAAGAGATAGAACCATTTATGAATAAAGCCAAGGAAATGCTTCTGCAGGCTGGCCTAAATGAGTCTCAGATAACTAAAAAAGTGGTGGACGGAAGTAGAAGCGCGGCCAGTGATATCCTGGACGAGGCCCGGAACAACGGCTACGGGACCATTGTGATGGGTAGGCGAGGCCTTTCCGGAGTGCGAGAATTCTTTATGGGCAGCGTCTCCAGCAAAGTCCTGCAAAGCAGCACCAGGATGGCCACCTGGATCGTGCTCTAATAAATGCAAACCTGGCAAACATCAAGCACATATTGCATATGTATTGTGAGTATGCTCATCTGCTCTCCTTCGATGTTAGGCTGATCCAGCCCGTATGTTTCATGAATCTCCTGCTGCGATTGTGGGCGTGCTAATGTTGGTCCTCCTTCTTCCCAAACCCTCCCAGAATTCCGATTGATTTAGTGGTTCAGACTATTTCCCAACCAGACGACTTTCAGTAAGTCATCTTCTTGATACGAGGTGGTCTGACGTCTGGTATTACCACTATAAACACATCACCGTATTTGGTTGGTGGACTACCGGTGCCATCCAGCAATTTGTACATCTCCTCCACGTTTCTTATATTTCCAACCCACACCACTACGCCCCCGGCGTGTTTGGTAAGGAATGTATCCAAAAGGTCCCTGGATAGCTTCTTGTAATCGTACAAACGGGATTGGGATACAAGGTTTAGTTTCAAGCCAAGATGGTCTGCCAACGGTTGAGCCGTGGCCCTGTTGCGCTGCAGATTCGTACAGTAAATTGCGCTCACTCCCATGTCGCCGATCACTTCCGGCAAATGCTGAGCCCGTCTTTTACCCTGCCATGTCAGTGGATCGTCTGCCTCAGCACTGTAGATATCCCTGCCCGCATGCCGAAGGAGGATGATTGTCGTCTTGGTCCCCGGCGGTGACTGGTATGTTGGGCTCGTTTCATTTTCTGAAGTCGTGGCGCAGCCAAGAAGCAGGGTAAGAACCAAACACAGTACGGCGACACCAGAAACCATTCGAAAACCTTTGATTGGCTCCATCGGTCTGATCTCCTCGCCTGTTATTAGTCAGAGAAATAGCCGGGCTAATAACCTAGCACAAAAAAGTGAGATTGGTCAAAATGGATTACTAGACCTGGATGGGATTGTCTCGAATGATACAGAGTTAAAAACTCGGAAATTTACTTCATGGATGAAAAAATTTTGTTGATCTTTTCTTTAATAACGCGCTCAGCAATGGCTGACAAGCGTTCATCCACCAGCCGGACTACCAGCGCTTCAATCTTCTCGGTTAGCAAATCAGCCAACTCTTCTTCAGAACCGCTTTTAGTGGCCGCCTCACCCGCATTCTTGCCTGCCCCTTCATCCTGTAACGGCACGTCGCCAAGCAGATCTTCTGAAATCCACTCGTCAACGACAACCGGTTCGGTAGCGGTAGCGGTCTCTTCTCCGGACTGAAAGTCCATTTCCAGTTCTTCAAAGAGATCTTTAGAGAACTCCTTCTCCTCTCCATTCGGTTCTGCAGCGACAGCCCCATCTCCCGCGGACTTAAAATCCTTTTCCAAATCGTCAAAGAGATCCTCGGATAGCTGATCTCCTGAGACAGGAGACTTCTTAGGTTCTTTTTTTTGCGCTGCCACCGCATTTTCTTCAAGAAGTTTTGATGCATCCACTTCGCGGGTGGCGAGGAGTTCGTCTAAAGCGTTGGCAATGTCTTCATCCACCTCCTCCTTGCTCGTCTCTGTTGCAGGTGTACTTCCGGCGTCTGTAAACTCCTCCTCAGCCAACATGGCTTCAACTTCACCCTCAGCGTCACTAATGGCATCCAGTGCAGCTTGTGCCTGATTATCCGCAGGCTCGTCTTCAGGTGGGGGCCCATCCGACTCTCCGAACAAATCCATGTCCAGTTCCAGGCTGTCCATCCCCATTGCCCCGTCATTGAGGCTAATTGTCGGCACCTCTGCGTCAGGGGTTTGATCATCCAAGATAGGCCCGGTCACTTCCACAACGTCAGCCAGGTCAGCGACCTCGGTATCAATGGTATCGAGGAGAAAATCAAGTTTTTTAGTAGCTTCCTTTTTAGGACTACTGTTCTTAAGTTCACTGTTTGAGGAACTGCTGCTCATATTCGTCGTTCCAGAGCCAAGATCAAGAACATTCGATGCGCTGGCCCACGGCCATCACCCGCGGGTACTCTCAAAAAGCCTGGCCCATGAATGGCAGTAAAAAGTATCCGCTGGCCCGACTTTTCTGACCAATACCCATTAAGCAAAAGCAGTGCCAAACATCTGGCGGCTGGATCATAGTTAATGGTTTTCAAGCAGTTACGTCCATCCACTAGGGGCCCTGCCCTTACCAGCACCTTGGCGTCAGTGTTGCTTATGGTGAAAAACTTCCATGTCAGAGTAATCTAGCCCGGATATTTCATGAATCAGCCACGACCGTTCACTTGCCAGCTCTCTCCCTGGCCAACTCTTCCGGACTCATGGTCCAGAAAGGAGTTCCATCCTTGGTTAATCGCACTTTATATTCATAATAGTCGCCCTTTTTCACCTTGGACGCCATAAATACTTCCTTGCCGTCAATCTCCGCCCATACTCCCTTCACCTTCACCTTTTCACCTTTCCTGAGTGAGATACTGTTGGGGTTAACAAACGGGCTGGGCCCGAGGTGAACGGTGATAGTTTCATCGCTGTCTCCATCTCGGACGAGCAGTGCTACCCCGGGGGACATGCCTTTTAGGGGGGTGATTTTTTTGAAACCTACTACATTACCCTTGAGACTGTCCCACTCATCAAGGTCATAGAGCTTGTTGTAAGCGCTGTCCTTTTCCCAACCCACTATGCCCCCCTTTTCTTCAGCAAAACCAGCGCTCAAGCCAAAAATATACATTCCTAAAAGCAACATCAGACCAATTACCGGGCTCTTACTGTAACCTTTCACGGCAACCTCCCTGCCACCACATTCCATTTGTGAGTGGGATAGTATCGGTAGTTCCTGTCTCTACTCAATTTCAACGAGCTCTTGTCCACCCAACAGAATTAGCAATGTGGTAGTTTATCATTTTTTGCCCAGCTGGTCAGTAGTGGATAATCAGAAGTGTCCCCGTTTTTCAGGACCAATCGACCAATGCATGGTCAAGGGGAGTAAAGAATCCGGGACCTGACTGAGGTTTCAGGTGTCATTCAGGTACCAGGTTTCAGGTGTCAGGAAAAAGAAACATAAAAGCTGCAACTTGTCGAAGATCCCATCTGAAGCGAAGCGCCAGCTGGGGACACTGTTTGCCGCGCCGAAGCCCTTGAGGCGAAGGCGGGAACACTGACATCTTAATTAGAAAGTGTAGAGGAAATAATCCTGAGGTAGCTGAACTATAGTCGGTAGGACAGAGTAGTGTTAAAGTTGTTTCAACTCAAACTCCAGCGTATCCAGATAGTCACAGGCCTCTTGGCCTACTTCATAGTGGTCAAGTTTTTGAGCAATGATCCTACGGTCCTCTTTGGAGATTTTCACAAAACGAACACCCATCCCCCGGGGTGTGATTTTATCGTCGGGACCGTGGATATTGGACCAGACAACTTCAGCTTTGACATTTAGAGATTTTTCTGGAACATCCACCACCATATCAAATACTTCATTCAGATTGAGCGGATTTCGGCAGCGGATAAAGGCTCCTTGAAGGCTGACATCTCTTGTTTCTCCGTGCATTATTCCGCCCCCAACTTGTGCAGAAACCGACCACTTGAGTTCTGGCCTTGGACATATGCTATTTTGTCGTTTAAACATTGTGGGCCTCCCCCTGCGAGATCGCTGTCACCTTGATATGTGCAGGTTTTAGACAATCCCACCGAGGAAAAGTGCAGGATCTATGCCATAAGGTCTTCGGAGGTGGAGCCAGGAGCAAACGGATAGGGGCAGCCGAACAATAATTACCCTGGAATATTAATATCTTACAAGTGTTTCAAGACAATATCTGCCAGCCGTGTAGGCCAGTAAGCTGACGCAAATGGTAATATTTATGATACATTTTTGTGATATTGGTGCGGGCCTGCTTAAAATTTTTCATAGTCCACTTCCTCCACCCTGCTCGTGGACAATCCTCGGTAAATTAATAGTAACTACCCCATTTCTTCTATCGCTTCATCCTTGAGCTGCATCAGGCAGCGCAAAGCTGCTGTGAGTGCAGCCCTGAGTGACTGATGGGAGGCCTGCGTTCACTTCCACAGCGATTGGTGGGCGGGGAGGAGCAACAAAAAATTTTGACTAAATTCCTATGAATTATCAAGGCAAAAAATCCTCAATTTGGTAATTTTCCTTTTCTTCTTTTTCGACATCTGCTAATTTTTAGGAACACGAGTAGAAGTTCCTGCTGAGATGCGATCAACAACACGAGAGGCGAATCTATGAAAAATGGCAGCCATTCCTTTCACATACCAGTGATGGGAACAGGATTCACCATTGATACCCCGCTGCGGGTGGCGAAGTATGGAATCTCTTCGGTTATACCATTAGTGGACGACGTTCTTGTCGAACAGGTGAGAAAGTACCACTGTGAGAAGCATGGCGAACCGTACGAAGAAATCAGCAACCGTGACCAAGATGCTCGCGCCCTCCGCATCACGGCCTATCTGAATCTGTTGGACCGGCTGATTCGGCCGCAGATAGAGGCGCTACAAGCCTCGCCCTTTGAGGACGGCAGCGAGATCACGCGCTACTTCGAAATGCTGCCCGAGACGCCACTCAAGCGAGCCTATGGCGAAATGCTTGCAACCACCGAACCGAAGGCGAAGGCCCGGATGCAGGAAAACCTGCGCCAGAATGCCGTCCCAGGCAGCATCGACGTCAACATTATGACCAAGCTCGACCGCGACGTCTACTGGGATGGCAAAAAGCTCCCTGCCGAGTTCACTGATGCCATGGCGGCCCTCCGCGGCTTTGCTAACAGCACCCTGAACTCGTCAGTCGTCTTTTCGGCGGGCATAAATCAGCGGCTCTATACGTACGCGGCCACTTTCGACGACTTTTTTCCCGACGACAGCGGTGAACTCAACAAGAGGATTATTTTGAAGGTGAGCGATTACCGCTCTGCCTCGATACAGGGAAGATTCCTGGCCAAGCGGGGGCTGTGGGTGTCCGAGTATCGCATCGAATCCGGCCTCAACTGCGGTGGGCACGCTTTCGCCACCGACGGCTATTTGTTGGGGCCGGTCCTGGAGGAGTTCAAAGAGAAAAGGCAGGAACTAACTAATACGCTTCATGCAACCTACACCAAGGCCCTCGCAGACAGAGGCTGGTCGGTAAACAATGAGCCCCACGAAATGGGTATAACCGTTCAAGGCGGCATCGCCACAGCTCTTGAGAACGAGTTTTTGCTGCGATATTACATGATCGATAGAACCGGCTGGGGAACGCCTTTCCTGCTCGTACCTGAAGTGACCAATGTTGACAACGCCCACCTGGAGAAACTTCTTGCCGCCACGGATGGAGATGTCTACTTGAGCCACAGCTCGCCTTTAGGGATCCCTTACTGGAACCTGCGCACTTCCGCCAGTGAGGAGACCCGGCGCCAACATATCCGTGAGGGCAAGCCTGGCAGCACCTGTCTGAAAGGGGCCGCGAGGCTGAATACTGAATTTACTGAGATCCCAATCTGTCCCTCCTCGCGGCTGTACATCAAGCGCAAACTCCAACACCTCCCTGAGGAAGGGCTGTCAGCAGAACAGCTTGCCGCCGCAAAAGAAAGCGTGCTCCGCAAGTCCTGTATCTGTCATGACTTGGGCGGAGCTACGACCCTGAAATACGACATCGACCCGGCGGCCACCCCCTCTATCTGTTGCGGTCCCAGCATTCTGGATTTCAGCAAAATCTCCACTCTGGAGGAAATGGTAGCACACATTTACGGACGGCTATCGCTTATGACCAATACAGAACGTCCGCACATGTTCATCAAGGAACTTATGCTCTACATAGACCACCTCCGTGAAGAGACCAAGAACTTTAGTTTAAAACTCTCCTTTCGTACACCGGCGTACTTCAGCAAGTTCAAAAAGAACCTTCTCGAAGGGGTCGAATACTACCATCGGTTGGCTGGGCAGTTCATCGAGGAGCAGAGAAAGCAGTTTCTGGCTGATCTCAAAGTCCTGCAGGATGAGATCGAGCGCATTGCCTTCCCTGACGTCGGTTGAGACGCGCCAGGGGGGATTGAGTCATGGCTAGGATCGAGGTGAAGCAGAAAAACACTGACACTTTTGAGATCACCGTCACGAAGACAACCACTACAACCCACCTAGCCTGAATATTTCATGAATTGCTGTCGCGAGACCACGAAGATGGGCGTGCCACCGGGCAACCGCAGGGTGTTGGTTCCGAGG
>CAMYLW010000077.1 GCA_947259475.1 Thermodesulfobacteriota bacterium | reverse complement strand
GCTGGTTGAAATCATGGCGAAGGCGTTGGTGGACAATCCAGATCAGTTGGAAGTAACAGAGATCGCTGGAAGTGACACTTTAGTGATTGAATTGAAACCAGCCAGGGAGGACATCGGCAAGATAATTGGCAAGAAAGGGCGCAATGTGCAGGCCATGAGGACCCTTTTAAACGCTGCCGCTGGCAAGCTGAGGAAGCGTGTGGTTCTTGAGATCATTGACCAGTGATGGCTACTTAATACTCGTTCAACATTTGATGACTTATATAAACTCCTACCCAATCACTCCGAAAGTTTATCGTACATCCGAGACTGTCGAAAAAGTCCTAACTGCACATTTTTGCTATTTCCGCATCTAGTAAGATCAACTCCTTACAAGTCATGATTAGTGGCAAAATTGACCTTGTAAGGCCTTATTTACCCCTTCTAATACTATGTTTCTAATTGAAATTCAGTACATTAGCTTGGTCCGACCACCGCCCCAGACCCACCAAATGGGGAGAGACTGGTGAGCTACATCACAAAAAAAGCTTGGACTATCACTAGGCTGATAGTCCAAGCTTATCAACAGGGCTGCCAGTTGGACCCTAATTCTTTTACTCGTCAAGAAGTGGTAGTATTTCCTCCAAATCAGTCATGATGTGACCAAAAGAAGATTTGTTATAGCTCTTGAGTTCCTTGAATTCCTCATTTATCCTGTGCATATAACTAATCGCGGAAAAGGGAAATCCCTCTTCATGTTTTGTGACAATAATATTAAATGGATTTTCAGTCTCTATGTGAGAATATCCTTCGAATAAATCATCTTTATATTGCTCGTAGTATCTGTTTGTGCACATTACAAAAGAAGCTTTACTGGTTTCCAGAATTGGAAATCTGTCGCGATCCAATTTCAGTGTCATAAAGAACTGGTCGAGCATTGTTTTCACATAGTCATATACTTTTGGATCTTGAGAGAATAATTCATCGACATACTTAGTGAGTTGATTCAAGTCAGGTCGTAATAACTTCAATACATCTTCAAGGTATTCTATTTCATCAAAACGTCCATCGTCACTTGCCGGTGTTCCCAATTTCTCTACAACCTCCTGAGTTGATATGGTATCGAGTTTATTATATATTTTTTCTATTAAGTGTTCGCTAAGTTCGTCGAATTTTGTTTTGTTATATGTAAAAGCACTGCGTCCAATGCGTTTTATAATTTCAATTTCTCGGTCTAACTTCGAGATAAGTGTGGAATATTTAAATATATAACTCTTTAACATATCATGCTGTTCTTGGACGTTTTTATGTAAAGTACCATAGATATGCTGTAAGAGTAGATGTTTATACTTGTCAACTTTCTGCTCTTGTATTTTTGATAATGTGTCTATTATTTGATTGACAAGGGATATGGTCGCTGATTCACCGATTTTTACAACAATGTCTCCAATCCCCTTTTTCTTTTTAGTTACTGTTGCCAGTTTATCCAAGAGTTTGTTCAATGCTTTTTGATTCTTACCTTCCAAAAGCGCCTCCTCGACCTTGGAGATGCTTCCAGATACACTCGTCAGCTTTTCATCAAGTATTGAGGTAAGCTTTTGGTAATAGATGGCGGCACCTTTCAGGTAACTACTTGGATTTAATGCTATCTCTCCGCCTTTTTCCAGAAAGTCTACAATTACTTTCTCTACAAACCATGAGAGCTCTTCGTTTTTCTTTTTCTTTTCGAACTCCTGAGTGGTCTGATCATGTAATTCAGAAATCTTTTTTTCCAAAAATTCATGAATGTTTTCCTCTGATACACTTGCCTGATTGATATCCTGTCGTGTGAACTTTGGGATTTCCAGCTTAAAGCGATTCAGTAAATCATCCTCGTTTAAGCTGTTTTCCAGAAAAGTGGAAATAGCGTTACCTTTTATCTTTTCAGCATCTTCATATGAGATCTGCTCCACCAAATCTTGGAGAGCACGCTTAGCCATGTAGCAGTGGAGGATCTGGGGAAGACAGTCGCCTTTCAGACCAGCTACATTCATAGTCAGTAGACCTGTAGGGTGGGCGTGTCCTTTTTTCCCTTGCCACTGGCGCTCGAGGATATGAGCCGCATAGTTTACCCTGTCACCGTCCAGGTAACTGCCTACCTTTGTTAATTCAAGAGTTGAAATGGACGTCGCAATTGTTGATGCTATAGCTTGGTATTTCAACGATGTTTCTGCAGAGCCACCAGAGAAGATATAGAATCTGTGGGCAACTCTACCATCGAACATCCTCTTGTCTCGTACGCCCTTTTTAGCTGGGTATATCAAACCGTTCCTTCCGGCCATGGCATATTCCCAAAGCATAGCAGAGGCCACGCAGTTCCTTTCAACGCCATCTTCCTGCACATTTTGCAGGCCAAGGTATCCCTCAGAAGTCGACAAGAAGACTTCAACCCTTATCTTTTTTTCTCTCAGTCTGTTTCTAATCCTGTACAAGAACGGTATGGTCATTCCATTACTAACCGAGCCACCCATTCCTGAAATCATGATAAGTTTAACTTTTTTCCCTGGATTCTTTGCCCTAACATCATCTATCAGGCGATACGCTTCCCTTGTGATGAGAAGATCGTCGTACTTAAAGATCGTCGTACTTATGAAAAGCGACGAAGCCCACGGCAGGGACCCCTTTACAGCCAGCTTCGATATCATGGAGCAAATTCACTGGTATGTGATTGACTGCCTTTCTAAGGTCTTTATTTTCTTCGTTTTCTATATAGACATCTCCATCAAAATGGTCCAATGGAATTAGATATTCTGATTCGCGACTGAGATCTATCCGATCCCGGTGAGGTTGTTCGGTGTCGAATGCTAAGAATCGCGCTTTGTCCTCAGGTATTCGGAGCCTCCTAAACTCTTCATACAAGAGATAAAGCACGTATCTTCCGAATCCTCCAAAGGTTAGAAAGATAATCGCCTGGTCCTCATAGAATTTGTTATTTATTGATAAGAGGTTTCTTAACATCACCAATCTCCTTTCAATTAATCTACTTCACGTCATATCTTTATAGGCATTTTTCTTCTTACTTTATTCAATAGAAAGATTAAGAGCAGAGGGCCAAGTATTAAGACAGCTGCTCCTTTCCAAAAATAGGATCTTACAACACCTGATTTCTTAAATTTCACCGCAAATTGTGAAGGTTCGATTACCAGTGCTCCATAATGAGTCTGAGATGGAGAGAGGCTCAGTTTACCTCTGTAAGTACCCGGATCAAGCTCGTTACCGTTTGTCATCTGAAAACTCAATACCATTTTGTCTTCTGTAGTCTGGATTTCTATCTGGGGCTCTTCTTTGATCTCAGAAGGGTTATCTGGATCAAACTTGATTGAAGCAGTTAGGGCTGGGGACTCCAAGGTCTTATCTGTTTGCATGCTAAAAGATAAGCTTTTCTGGTATGGTTCGCTGCCCTTATAAGGAATGGTGCCAAAATCAATATCTTTTATGTTTTGAATTCTGACCTCTGATCTTACTGTCTGAGCAAAGTCAGTCAGAGCTTTTTCAAGTGATAAGCGATTGAAATTTGTCAGATCGACAAGATGTCCGCCCTCTCCAAGGCGGCTGACGAGAGATCTGGCATCCTCAAAAGCCTCCCATTTCAAAACGCCGATCCAGACATTGAGTCTGGGGTCTTTTCCAGCGAGGGATATCCTTTGAAAGTTTTCCATATCTCTCTTTTTCCTATCCTCTATCTTCTCGGGTGGCCACTTGGGAGAGTACGGTTCAGATTTTCCGTCTGTGAATACATAAAGTGCATTGGTGTGAAAGAATTTGTCATACTTCTGTACAACATCGAGGCCTTGAACGATAGACTCAGAGATAAAAGTCAGGCTGCCGCGCCTCTTGTTCAAATCCGTCAATTTCTTCCTCACAGGGGAAAGATCGTTTTCGGTCTGATACAGAGAGGTTTCTTCTAATCTAACCGTTTCGTCAAAGGACAAGATTGTCACCCTATCGCCAGTCTTGATTAACTTGTTGTTGACATCAAGGAAATCACCAGAAATCCTTTCTGTTATTAATTTCAAAAGATCCATGTGGCCTCTTGTTTTCATGCTGCCACTGGTATCTATGCAAAACACCCAGTGAACATTCGGTGCGTGCTCTCCGCTCCAACAGTTTTCGACTGCCAACTGAGATGAGAGCAAAAATATGATGAATACAAAAAGCGACACAGCACATTTGCATCTCTTCATCTTAATCTCCCCTTGGATTTGGATTGTCTTGTTAACTCTTGTGGCGATAAAAGCAATAAATATGCCATCAGTGGGATGGGAGTGATTATTGGTTTCTTCGCCTGATCTCCTGTCGCTGGAATCTATGGGCCCATCTATATCTTGCCGCTTTTCAGCCTTTTAATATGGAGCTGAGGGACTGTGACGCTTTCGATCGGGTGTTCCTTGCCACTTCAGGGTTCCAACTATTGACTACTCTCTGGGTTTAGACTTCTTAAATATATTTAATACCAATAATATCGAGATATTACGGGGGAAGATCATCACTGGGTGTCCTGGGTAAATAATCTCCTGCTGTTGGGTTTGACTGGATTCTCCGATTATTTGGTGCAGTATTTGAAACACAGCACTTGAGTTCTATATGTTTTTATTTTGCTTCAGGCGATCACAAAGTCTCCATTCTGGATATCCACTTGGATATGCGATGAAAGGAGAGTTGGAAAGGAACCCGACCGTTCCTTACCCATACACATGAAAACCCAACTCCGTCTGAAACAGTTTGCAGTAGTACTGATAGATCCCACTTGCTCCATGGTTCCACCCTTAATGTAAACTCGTCCAGCCCGGATGTTTTACGAAAATGCTCTAGCGAGCGCAACCCCCAGTCCGCAAAAGCGGACTTGGGTGAGCGAGTGAACTACAATAAAATGGTCTAAGTACCTTACATTTCGAAGATTCCCTGTCCCGCTTTAGTCCCGCTAAAGCGGGACAGGGAGCTTCAATTGCCGTCGCGAGACCGTGGAGAAGAGTGTGCCACCGGGCTACCGCAGGGGGTTGGATCCGAGACGTACTTGAACAGTACGTCGCAGGGTCCGACACCCGAGGACGCCCGGAAGGACTATCTTATCTGCGGTCGCAGCAGGCCATTCATGAAATATCCGGGCTAAAACAAAATGCTGGGGGTAAAACCTTATACTCTCGCTGCCGATTTTTTACCCAGTTATCAAAACTGACTTGATGCCAGAGACGTTTCATACTATGTTGACTTTTCTATATATTGAGAGGAAATACTCTCCCTAGGACGAATTGCTGTCGCGAGAGCGTGGAGAAGGCATGGAAAACAAAACCATTGACAAACACCACTTGCAGCGCTTGCTGACCGCTGCAGTAGGTCTGCCCATACTGGCGATGATTATTGTTATAGGGCCTGGCTGGCTCTTACTGGCCCTCGTACTCCTAGTTACCGGCGGCGGACTGCTGGAGTTGTCTCGCCTCCTGCTGGCTGGAACCAAAGCTTGGCTGAGGATTTTAACCTGGAGCATGGGGCTGCTGTTGCCGCTGGCAACCTACTGGAAAGGCCTCTTAGGCCTGACAGTTGCCACCGTTGCTGTAGTCTTTGTTGCTTTGGCAGTACACCTCTTTGTTTATGCCAAACAGGGACAGGTTCTACCCTCCCTGGGAGCAATGGTCTTTTCCCAGCTCTACATCCCCTTTTTGATAAGCCACGTTCTCCTTCTTTTTCGAGTGCCATCCGGACGGCACTGGATCTTATTGCTTTTCTTTGTCGTCTTTCTCTGCGATACCGGCGCCTATTACGTAGGCCACCGCTGGGGGCGACATAAGCTCTGGCCTGCTGTCAGTCCAGGTAAGACGATTGAAGGGGCCATTGGCGGCCTCTTGAGTTCTGTGGCCATATCGGTGTTGGTCGGCACCTTGTTGCCTCTAGATGTGGCCACCGTTGGCTTCCTTTTGGCCTTAGGCTTTGTCTTGGCATTAGTGGGTCAGGTGGGTGATCTGATGGAGTCAATGCTGAAGAGGGTCAGTCAGGTTAAAGACGCCGGGGGCATACTTCCGGGACACGGCGGACTATTGGATCGACTCGACAGTCTGATCTTCGCTTTTCCTGTGATGTATTACGGTGTGGTGTTTTTTACTTAACAGTGTTGTAGTTATTGCGCAGCACCGGTCTTTCTGAGAGAGTCTGGTGCAACTGGAGTAATGGAGTACTGCTAAATATAAAATTCCAAGCACCATATCTGAAGGTATCGGGTGTCAGGTGTCGGGTGTCAGGAAAAAGCAACAAGAAAGCCAAATCCTGAACACTGAAATCTGAACACTGGAACCTTAGTCATAGTAAACTGAAAGGAAAAGTTCCTTTGAAAAGAATTGCCATTCTCGGCTCCACAGGCTCCATTGGGCGCAGTGCCCTGCAAGTAGTCGAGCAATTTCCAGACCGCCTCCAGGTTGTCGCCCTGGCAGCAGGAAGAAACATCGATCTGTTAGCTGAACAAATTCACCGCTTTCGGCCCAAGCTAGCGGCCGTTTTTGACCTCCAGTTGGCCAAAGATCTAACCAACCGCCTGCAACCGGGCATTGAGGTGGAAGTGGTTGCCGGTTCGCAAGGCTACCAGCAGGTGGCCAGCTGTGCTGAGGCAGAGATGATACTCTCTTCCATGGTTGGCGCCGCAGGTCTTATCCCCACTCTCAGTGCCATTCGGGCCGGAAAGGACGTGGCATTAGCCAACAAGGAAACCCTGGTAATGGCTGGCGCCCTCGTAATGGGGGAGGTCCGCCGGTCTCAGGTTGAACTGCTACCGGTGGACAGCGAGCACAACGCCATCTTCCAAGCCATGGAAGGACACCGCCGAGAAGATCTCAAGCGTATTTTGCTTACTGCCTCGGGCGGTCCCTTCCTGAACATGCCCAAAGAGCAACTCGAATCCGTAACCCCAACCCAGGCCTTGGCCCATCCCAACTGGGCCATGGGTCCCAAGATCAGCATTGATTCAGCCACGCTCATGAATAAAGGTCTAGAGGTTATTGAGGCCAAATGGCTGTTTGACATGCCAGTGGAAAAAATAGATGTACATGTCCATCCTCAGAGTATAGTCCACTCCATGGTGGAATACGTTGACGGCTCGGTCATTGCCCAGATGGGTATACCGGACATGCGTATTCCTATAGCCTATGCCCTAGCCTATCCGGAACGTCTGGAGCTGGACCTGCCTCGCTTAGACTTTTTCAACGTGCAAACCCTCACGTTTCAGGAACCAGACCTCAACCGGTTCCCCTGCCTGAAACTGGCCTTTGCTGCCTGTAAGGCGGGTGGCACTATGCCTGCCGTTCTCAATGCTGCAAATGAGGTTGCAGTCCAGGCTTTTCTGGATAACCGCATCCCGTTTAGCGGAATTCCCAGATTGGTGAACCAGGCCATGGAAGAGCATGCCCTGGACCCTGCGGCAGAGCTTGAGGCCATTCTGGATGCCGACGCCTGGGCGCGAAGACGAACTGAAGAGGAAATTCCTAATCTTCGATAATACATGGCATTGCTGATTTGGCTTCGCGTCATATGCCTTCGGCGTCATTAGGTCACTAAGCTTCGCTGTCATTTGTTGTAAGAGGGATAAGATCGCGGCTACCTGCCCGCCATCGCGAGCCCGCCCGGCATCGCAAGGCTTCAGCCGAGGCGGACGGGCCGCTCAGGCGAGGCGGGCGGGGAAAGCCGCTCCCACAGAGAATGGAGGACCGTTCAGAGAGGAAATGGCAGGAGGCAGGGAATAGATTGCGGATGGGGAATGCAAGGGGCATTGGCTCAAAAAGTGCATCCGGGAGAACTCGTCCATTTGGTTGGAAATAGATTTAGGCCACGTTATAATGCAAAAAAAATTTGGGGTCTTATATTAACAAGCAACACTAGTTGAATAGAGGAGCGAATAAATCTTGGAAGCGCTTTGGGAATTTTCTCGCACGATCATATCATTTGTAGTTTCACTGGGAATACTCATCTTTATTCATGAGTTCGGTCATTTTGTGGCCGCCAAACTATTCGGGGTCAAAGTTGAGCGTTTTTCCTTGGGCTTTGGTCCGCGGCTGCTGGGCAAAGAGGTAGGAGATACCGACTACCGTATCTCGGCGTTTCCCCTCGGTGGGTATGTAAAGATGCTGGGCGAGTCCACCGATGAGGAAATACCAGAGGAGTTGCATCCTGTCTCTTTTTCCCATCAACCCTTGCGGCGGCGCATGAGTATTGTTGCAGCTGGCCCGAGTTCCAACTTACTGTTGGCAGTGTTGCTCTATGTTTTTATCTTTGCCTTTTTTGGACTAACCGAAACCTCCACGGACATCGGCTCAGTAACCCCTGATTCGCCCGCAGCTGCAGCCGGCTTGAAGAGTAACGATAAGGTCCTGGCTGTTGATGGGGTCCCAGTTAAGGTATGGAGTGACCTCTCTCAGTTAATCCAGGAAAGTGGTAGCAAGAAGGTCCAGCTTAAGCTGCAACGGGGAGATGAGGTATTTACGGTACAGCTTACTCCCGAAATTAGGGAAACCCGAAACATACTGGGTGAGAAGATTAGCCGCCCCCTCATCGGCATAGTGGCCTCCAACAATATCATTGTGGAGAAAGTCAACCCATTCCAGGCTGCGTATCATGCGGTTGCCCACACGTACGGCATGATAAAGCTTACCTTCGTTGTCCTGGGCAAACTCATTGTCGGTGCGATTTCTCCTAAGACTCTGGCTGGACCTATTGGCATAGCTCAGATGTCCGGCGAGGTGGCCAAGGCTGGGCCGCTCGCCTTCCTTTATTTCCTCGCACTCCTCAGCATTAACTTGGGGATACTTAATCTCCTCCCCATTCCCATACTCGACGGTGGTCACCTGCTCTTCTTCTCCATTGAGGCGATCATGGGCAAGCCGCTCAGTATTAGAAAGCGTGAAGTAGCCCAGCATGTCGGTCTTTTCATACTCATTGCACTGATGGTATTCGTTTTCTACAACGACATCTATCGCCTGTTTGATCCGGGGAGAGGGATGCCCTAACGGAAATTGCCAGCCGGCAGTTGGCAGCTGACAGCGAGCAGTAGGCAGTGCCATTATCCGTTATTAGTTATTTGTTATTCGGGAGATCCGTCGCTATGAGCTGCCTTGACGACTTGAATGATTTCTACGACTTCTACGCCTTTTACGATTTCTACGGTTTCAACGATTTACTGTTTACCAAAGGCTATGCGCTTAGCGCTATGCGACCATAATGAAAATCCTTGCCATTGATACGTCTACGCCAGTCGGGAGTATTGCTATAGTAGAGGGAGCTTTGCTCAAGGCTCAGCATATCCTCAACATCAGTGCAACCCACAATCAGCGTTTGTTGCCGGGCATTGACAGGATTCTGACTGATGCCGACTGGACCTTGGACGACCTCGATGGGCTGGCGGTGAGTCTTGGTCCTGGAAGTTTTACCGGTTTGCGAATCGGGCTGAGCGTTGTCAAAGGGCTGGCATGGGCAACAGGTAAACCTTTGGCCGGTGTTCCCACTTTAGATGCACTGGCAGCTAATGTTCCCCTCGCCCCTTACCCAATCTACCCGGTTTTGGATGCACGCAAAGGGGAGATCTATACAGCCCTCTACCGCATGGGCGATGAGCGGGTGCCGGCGAGGCTTACCCCTTACATGGCGATCAAGCCTGAAAAGCTGGCAGACCTCATCTCAGAGAAAACCCTCCTGGTTGGAGACGCGCTCCTGCGCTATGGAGACTACTTGACAGGCAAACTCGGTGAGCACTTGCATCTGGCACCACCCCATCTTAATGTTGTCCATGCAAGCGCCGTAGCCTGGCTGGCCTGGCATAAGCTCCGCAAAGGAATACACGAAGACGTCTCAAGTTGCACTCCGCTATACGTCCGTCCATCCGAGGCAGAGCTCAACAGGATATCCGAGTAGTAAT
>CAMYLW010000076.1 GCA_947259475.1 Thermodesulfobacteriota bacterium | reverse complement strand
AAAAGCTCCTGTTCCACTCCAGGTGGAAGAAAGCCGTGCTTGTGGTGCCGCTTCTTGTCACCGAATACACCGAGGAAGAAAATCGTCCGGTGCTTGAAAACATTGTCAAGCAGCTCTCGGCAGTGGAATATCTATCACATATTATTTTCGGTCTGGATGGTGCCAGCAACGAAGAAGCGAATGAGCTGGCGGAAATTTTGAAATCGCACGGCATGACAAACTTTATTATCCAGCACAACAACGGTTCAGGTTTCGCTTCAATTTACGAAAAACTCTCAGAGGCAGGTTTTGCAATCGACGAGCCGGGCAAGGGCAGGAATATGTTTCTCTCGTTTGGTATCGCTCTGGCCTTGGGTGCTCAGTGCATCGGCGTGGTTGATGCAGATATTAGAACGTTTGACCACAAGATGATTGACCGGCTTTTCTATCCGGTCGTGGTCTTGAACTACCAGTTTTCGAAGGCGTTCTATGCCAGACTGAAAAATGATCAGCTTTACGGCCGCGCCAAAAGGTTGCTGCTAGATCCTCTCCTTATTGCGCTCAAGAGAAAATTCACCGACACTCAGGAGGATAAGGTTCTCAGGATCGTGGATTTTCTCCTCAATTTCCACTATCAGTTGTCCGGGGAGGTGGCCTTTGAAAACAGTTTGCTGCGGAGGATGCACTTCGCTACCAACTGGGGCGTGGAAATCTTTACACTCATTGAGGTCTATCGCAAGGCCAACACCATTGCCCAAGTGGAGGTTCTCGATGGCCCCTATGATCACAAACACCAACCCATATCGGTAGAGGATGGCAGTCGCGGAATCCACAAGATGGGAGTTGATATCGTCAGTACCCTTCTAAATGCGCTCGTTATTGAAGAGGGGTTAGAGATTTCCGATCATTTCGTTCGGGATCTCACCCTCACTTACATGGATGTGGCTGATCAACTCATCAAGATGTACGCAGACAACGCCGCCTTTTCAGGATTGAGATACGATCGCAACGAAGAAGAGTATGCGGTGCGCACTGTTTTCAAGGACGCCATTCTTTTGGCCGGAGATCTCCTGATCTCGCCCTACCGGCTGACTGAACGCTTTTTAAGCTTCGTCACAGCGAACGAAGAGTTCAAGCCTTTCATAGAAAGCGGGCTTGCCCAGGCCGTAGGTGAAACTGGAGTGAAGCTGAGGGATCAACTCTATGAAACGCCTCAGACTGTGTCATGGGATAGAGTCAACATGAGGTTGCCCCAAATAATGTACGAGCTCATCGACGTTATTGAGCAGGAAAAGATGCAGTATCAGTGAGTGCAGATTCTGGTGGGTAATCACTGTTTGGATTTTTCTTGTTGCACGCCGTAGGCTTTGAGTTTGCGGTGCAAGTGGCTCCTCTCGATACCGATGGCCCCCGCAGTCTTTGAGATGTTCCACTTATTCTCCTCTAGTTTTTTTCGCAAGTACTCTTTTTCGAATTGAATTTTGGCCGTCTTAAAGTTGGGCTGATCCAAGGCGTTACTGGTGCTGACCTGCTCAAAGCATTGGTGGAAAGAGGCAGGGATGTGGTGTGGTTCTATGACCTCTTCCGGCACCAAGATTACCAGACGCTCTATGAAGTTCTTCAACTCTCTGACATTGCCAGGCCATGGATATTTCTGCAAGACGGGTAAGACATCATCGCCGATTTGTTTCTTGGTCAAACTGCCTTCTTGAGCAAATTCCTCCAAAAAATCTCCAACCAGCAATGGGATGTCCTCCGCACGATCTCTCAGTGGGGGTACCTGGACGGGGATGACGTTCAAGCGATAGTAAAGATCCTCCCGAAACCATCCTTCGCCGATCTCCCGCTTCAGATCTTTGTTGGTGGCAGCTATGATTCGAACATCCACCTGGATGATCTTGCTGCCCCCCACACGCTCGAAGCGTTGTTCTTCCAGAATTCGCAAGATTTTTGCTTGAGTTTTCAGGCTCATGTCGCCAATTTCGTCCAGAAAAAGGGTGCCATGATTGGCCAAATCAAAGCGTCCCCGACGCCGCTCATTGGCGCCGGTGAAAGCACCTCGCTCGTGTCCAAAAAGTTCGCTTTCAATAAGATCCTCAGGGATTGCAGCGCAGTTGACCTCGACCAAAGGACGCGTATTCCTGGGGCTGAGATGATGGATGGCCCTCGCCACCAGCTCTTTTCCGGTGCCGTTCTCACCTGTTATCAACACGGTGGCGTGAGTCGGAGCAACGCGTTCGATTGTTTCTTGAAGTTGAAGGATAATGGCAGTATTCCCGGTGATTTTGTTCGGGATTCTCGCCTTTTGGCGCAAAATGATGTTGTCATCGCTGAGTTGGCGGAAATTTATGGCATTCTGAATGGTGACCAGGGTTCTTTCCAAGGAAAGGGGCTTTTCGATAAAATCGTAGGCCCCAAGCTTGGTAGCGGTTACCGCTGTCTCAATACTACCGTGACCAGATATCATGATAACCTGGAGCCCCGGGTGGAGAGAGCGCATGCGTTTGAGTGTCTCTATGCCATCGATTCCTGGCATCCAAATGTCTAGGAGAATCAAATCCGGCATCTCCTCTTCTATGGTTTTCAGTGCTTCATTGCCATCACTTGCACAAATAACCTTGTAGCCCTCATCTTCCAAGACCCCCTCCAGGGAAGTACGGATGCTCGGCTCGTCATCCACAATCATGATTTTCTTCGTCATAGTTCCACTTTCTCGTCTCTAGATGCCTGTTGCTTGATGCTTGGTGCCCGATAGAAATATGATTTGATCGACATGTTCGCTAATAAAAGTTGCTATCTGATATTTCCAGTATCCAATATCCAGTATCTATTGCGCCCGAAGGGCGTTGAAATCAAGCAAGTTCCGTCATAGATCTCCTGGACTTACGGCTGCCGCCGGGCAATTCAATGACGATGGTTGTTCCTCGCGGTTGATTGTCGCGAACACGGATGAAACCGTGATGGTCTGCAATGATATTGCTTACTATGGCGAGACCGAGTCCAGAGCCCTTCTCTTTGGTAGAAAAATAGGGTTCAAACATACCTATCTTATCTTTGCCAGGGATGCCCGGGCCGTTGTCTGAGACCTCGAGGCGGGCAATTTTCAGAATCTCATCGAAGGAGAGGCTAACGCTGATTTCGCCGTTGCCATCCACGGCAGTCACGGCGTTATCCAGTAGATTAATCATAACCCTTTTCATTTGCTCGCGGTCCAGATCCAGTAAGGGAAGGGGATTCTGTTGTTCGAAAACAAAGTTTGTTGAAGGATGACTCTCGCGAAAGAGTGATATGGTCTCCTCAACGATCTCTGGCAAGTCGTTGGGAGAAAGACTGGCAGCCGGCATTCTGGCGAAGTTGGAAAATTCGTTGACCAACAACTTCAGCTCATCCACCTGATTAATAATAGTACGGGTGCACTCCTCAAACACCTTGCCGTCCTCGGCAAACCTTCGAAGATATTTCCTCCGCAACCGTTGGGCTGAAAGTTGAATGGGAGTCAGAGGATTTTTAATTTCATGGGCGATACGTCTTGCTACCTCCCGCCATGCTGCCATGCGTTGTGCCTTCTCCAGTTCGGTCAGGTCATCGAACACCACAACGATACCCACGTACTGTCCCTCCTCATCGTGGAGGATTGAGACGGTAACCAGAAGGGTCATGAGGCGGTTACCCACCAAAGAGCTAACCTGTCTTTGCATGGTGGGCTGCTTGGTTATCTGATGCATTTCAGTGAATTTGCCGGCTATCTCCATGTGGTTTGTTTGGAGCACCTCAGAGTAGTGACGGTGCAGTACATCTTCGGCCTGGAGGCCAAACATGGACTCCGCGGATTTGTTGATAGTTCGTAGATGTCCCTCGCCATCAACTGAGACCACACCCGCGGCCACATTGCCGAGAACGATTTCCATGTACCTGCGTCTTCTCTCGTTCTCCTCGCTGGTGAGCTTTAGTTCCAAGTTGGTTTCTTTGAGGGCTGCCTGGCTGGCCTGGAGATCGACAGTCATTCTGTTAAAGGAATTGACCAGGGTGCCGATCTCATCGTCAGAATCCTGGTCAACGTGAACGTCCAGGTCGCCATCGGCAATACGTCTGGTACCCTCAGCCAGTTCTTGAATAGGCACGGTAATGCTCTTGGCTAGATAAAAGCCGAACCAAGAGGAACAGAAGAGAATCAGCAAGGTCACAATGGAGAGCATGATCAGGTGGCTGATCTTAATAGGTTTTTTCAGCATCTTCATCTGCTGGTAGTTTTCAAATCCCCGAGTGATTTCAGCCATACTGGTCATGAGATCTTGCGGCAATAATTGGCCAACAATCAAAAGGCCAGCCATTTGTTTGGTGTCGGTTGGGGTGTAAACAGGAGTCAGGGTCCAGATCAGATCACCTGCGGTTGAGGGGGTGATGTGGTGCAGGGATTGGCGATTGGTGGCTACCTGCTGAATCACATCCCGCATGGGCTGGTCCAGAACGACGGGCGGTGAATCGGTTTGGGGGTCCCGTGCCAAAAGTTTGAGATTATTGGAATAAATGGCGATATTGTGAAGGCGATGTTCGCCACGTGCCTGCCGGATGAGCTTCAGTAATTGCTGGCGCTTGATTTTGTCTAGTAAGTCTCGTTTGGAAACGGACTCACCTAACTGGTTGCTGACGGTAATACCTGAGTTGATGGCCTTTTGATAGAAGGACTTTCCCAATTCAAGTGACGTTTTCAGAGACTGCTCCACCTGTATGTTATACCAGTACTCCATGCTGGTAGAGATGAACTGACTGGCCAAGCCAAAAAGAATGATGGTTGGAAACAAAGACAAGGTGAAAAAGGTGATCACCAGTTTGGTGCGAAGTCGGTGTCCAAATATGTTGCGTTTGCGCTCGAAGATGAGTTTGACCACATTGCGCGTAACCAGATAAACAAGGAGCAGCAAGAGGATGACATTAATGTTCATCAAAGCAAAAATTATGACGTTGCTGCCCATGGGGAGTTTGCTGCCAAACTGGAGGAAGTGACTCTCAAGGTAGGTAAGGAGAACTATCAGTCCCAGAGAAACGAGAATGATGGTTCGCTCTCGCCTCCGGCGACTCTGTTCCCTGGTGCGATCTGGTTTTTGCGGAGAAATCATGGTTTCCTAAATTATAAAAACCTTGCTCAGTAAATAAAGTCAACAGTGTACCAGTCGGTTTCAAAATCCCACAGTGATACGAAAAACAATACATAGTGGAGATAAAGGGGCAGACGAACCTTTTCCAACTCAGCCTTCACACGCAATTGATACTTACCCTTTTCTTGAAGTTCCTTCAAGGATACAACTCTGATGTTCCTGATTTCTGCCATGGCCTTCTTGGCTGTTTCAAAGTCTTTGACTACAAGCTCAGTGTCGCCCTCTTCCGAACGCATGACCCGAAATTCGTTTTTCAAGCTGTCATATTTTATGGTGTGCTCTAAGGTGATGGAGGCGATGGAAGCGTCAAGCCAGACCGCCCGGGTTCTGTAAAGTTTGATAACGATAGTAAAGGTTGTGGGAATGCCGTTGAGTATCGCTTCTTCCATCTCTCGGGTAAAACAGCCCCTTATGTCAAAAAATACAAGAAGGTCCTCCTGGGTATTGGTAACAATGATGTCTGAGAGTGTGGCCTCTGCAGCCTGAAGCGGGGAAGGGAGCGAGAGCAGGAAACAGAAAAGCAGTAGTAGGGTAAACGGCTCTAGATGGCGCCGGAATGTGGACATTGCAAGCCAGTTCTATGCCCGCAGACAAAGAAGGTTAGAATTGGCCTAGGCGGAGTGTCCCTATCCCAGATTACAGCCTGAGACTTCTTATTTCATCACAATGGTTGCCACTTCGCAGATTCAGGCCAAACGCACCACGGGAAATTCCATTTGAACTTCCCCAGGTCTCTCCGAGCAGTTTCTACGTTTAAATCAATTGACCTGGGATGCTATCCGAAAGAAGCATAAAATGCAAGGGGTTTCGGGTAGGTAGGGGCAGCTTAGATTGTGGCTGGTTGAGGAAAAGCGAAGGTTGGGACCAAGATATGACGGGCCTCGCAAGCATGTTTGTCGGAAAACTTAACCATTTTCCAGCAATTTTTTCTCTTACGTAATTCAGTGAGAAAAATGTGATTTAGTGTGTGTCCTGATTTATTAATAACAAAGTGTCCGATAATCGGCATGCCCATCAAGTGGAGGTCACCTATCAGGTCAAGTATTTTGTGGCGGACAAATTCGTCTTCATAACGGAGACCGTCGGTGTTGAGCACCCGAAAATCGTCGAGCACAATAGCGTTGTGTAAAGAACCCCCCTGAGCGAAGCCATTATTCTTTAGGGTCTCAACGTCCTTAAGGAAACCGAAGGTGCGAGCGCGGCTAATTTCCTTCATAAAACCGGGGCCACAAAAGCGCAGGACAAACGTTTGCTTGGAAAGCAGAGGATGATCAAAATCGATGACATAGGTTATTTTCAACTCGCGGCAAGGATAGACGCTGATATTCTTGTCTCCGCTTTTGAGGGTGAAAGGCTTTTTGATTAAGAAGAACTTTTTAACTTCGTCTTGTAGCTTAATACCAACGTTCTTCAAGAGGTACATGAAAGGCCCGGCGCTACCGTCCATAATGGGGACTTCGGGACCGTCCAACTCCACCAAGGCATTGTCTATTCCCATGCCGGCGAAGGCTGACATGAGGTGCTCCACGGTGGAAACGATGTGACCGTTCAGACCAACGGTTGTTGCTAACCTGGTGTCCACTACGCTTTCGAGACTAGCGAGTATGTGGGGGGAGCCCACGAGATCACTTCGACAGAAGCGAATGCCACTGTTGGGCGGCAGGGGCTTGATGGACATTGTGACTTTTTTTCCAGTGTGGAGGCCGATTCCAGTACAACCGATTTCGCCGTGAACAGTACGCTGGTGCAGGGGCATGAAGTGTTCTCCTCAAAGGTGAAAGTAGAGATAGAGCAATAAGCGTGCCGATGGTCGACGGATGGTGCTAGAACAACCGGTCAAAAAACTCCAATAATGTTAACTACTTTAAATCTTTTAAAAATCTTGATAACAGCTGGTATATGCCACCACCTCTTTTGTATTCTAAAGCTTCACACAGAACAGAGACCGCTGTGTTAGTGTTGCGGAAAGGATACAGTTCATCCAGCTGGCTATGGGATTTTTGCTACTATATCAATCAAGACAAGCAAACACAACCATTTTCCCGCCCAATTTTCCATTAAAATTCAGAACCTAGCAACTTCTTTCCAACCCTGAGGGTAGAGCTGTTTGCAGGGCCGAGTCGCGAGGCTGAATCACAGCAAATAAAAAGGCAGAGCCAGGAGAGACTCCGCCTTCTAAAACTAACTGGGCTTGATCAGATTTGTTTTCAGCTTAGATTGCTACCATTTCTTTCGGCATCTCTT
>CAMYLW010000075.1 GCA_947259475.1 Thermodesulfobacteriota bacterium | reverse complement strand
TTGGCTTCCGTACCTGAACGGTACGTCGCAGGGGCCGACACCCGAGGACGCCAGGAAGGACGGCCATATCCTTGGTCGCAGCAAGTAATTCATGAAATATCCGGGCTCATACCAGATCTGTCAGCAACAGTCGTGCCGGGAGGAAAGGATGGAAGGTACTGGCGAACTGCCAACAAAAAGATGCATGAAATACAAAGAGTTGCAAAGAGGAACGAAGAAGATGAAAACCGTTTGGGTGAAGCGTTGTTGGATTTATCGGTATCTACCAATACACTTCAGTACACAAGTGTAGCCCCTTGATATCAAAATGGGTTGACGAACCTTTTCCTTGAGGTATAAGTTGTGCATGGTTTGTCGTTGAAGGCTATTCAATCTGTTTCTCTGCTTTTTTCCGATAGCTCAATACGTATGAGAAGATGGTGATGAGAGAGGAGATTTTGTATGGACAAGAAAGAACTCGAACAGACGCTTGTGCTCATTAAACCGGATGCACTGAAGAATTCATTGACAGGATATGTGCTTTCTCAACTTTCCCAATTCCACACAGGCCTGCGCTTCGCTGGAGCCAAGATCGTTTGTGTCAGTAAGCTTCTTGCCGAGGAACATTATGCTGAACATCGAGGGAAAATATTTTTCCCTTCGCTTATAGACTACATCATGGGACTCATCCATTATGCCGACGAAGCCTGGAAAAGAAGAGTCGTCGCCTTTGTCTACCACGGTCCTGGCACAATTCAAAAAATTCGAGATATTGCCGGCCCGACAAATCCTCACATTGCCCGAGAGCAAAGCCCAGGATGCATTCGCGCCCTGGGTACAGTCGTTCCCATCAAAGATGCTTCAGGAAATGTGATCGGGGAGCGCATGGACAATCTCATCCACGCCTCCGCCACAAATAGTGAAGCCGAACGAGAAATCAAACTCTGGTTCAAGCCCAACGATATCCCGCCGTTGATGCATGACTATCCTATTGAGGTAAGCAAGGATCATTACTATTCCAAGGAAGGCAAACTGTATACAACATACGAGCCAGACAGCATTTGCCTTATAGCACCTGGTGATATCGCCTGGAAGTCTGATATGGATACACTGCGTCTGTTATCCCAAGGTTTGCCTGCACCGGGCTCTCTTGAGGCAGTGGTCGCCAAGTATCTCATTAACGTGGAACAGGTGAGTCACTAGCCTGCATTATTCGCGAATTTTGGCATTCGTGAGTAAAGAATCCGAGCCCGAAGGACCCGGCTTTGGGCTACCACCTGAGGAGGGTTCAATGGTCTTTCTCCTCTTGCGGTAGTTTGCTGGAGTGATGGAGGCTATGAAATCCCAAACCCCAAGCACCAAATTACAAATAAATCTCAAATTCCAATATCAAATGACCAAAACAGGTTTGGAATTTGGAATACGCCTGTGTATATAGCTCCGCATGATAGCTACATGTCCCCGCCCCCCTCAAGAGACTGGGTCGCAACTCGTCATCCCGGCCAAGTCCGGCGGCGGCGGACGCGAGCCGGGATCCAGACAACGTCCCCGCGAAGGCGGGGAACCAGACACCAAATGACGTCGTTGAACTTTTACTGGATTCCGGATCTCGCCCGTTTAGGCGGCCTCGTCCGGAATGACGGATTCGGCGAATTGTGACATAGTTACCAAGGGGAGAAGAGATTCCTGCGGAGCTAAGTTAATAGGGGTTTTTTGAATTTTGGTCATTGTGATTTGTTTGAAATTTGTGATTTGTTATTTGGAATTTTTGGTTGCTCTGGTACTCCAAAACAGCTGGCGATCTTTACCGGCAATCCCGCCACGGGCGGGACTGACCTGGCCCTCAGGATAGGGTCGCGTTGTCCACTCTTCTGTTGGAAAACCTTCAATTCCTCCCAACGTCCTCTGCGGTGAACAACATTTCAGAAGGAGCTCGAGTTGTCCCAACAATGGGTACACAATTTTTCTTTGGGCAGCCCGATCGCATCCACCATATCATCCAGCTTCTGATACTGCAAAGTCGTCAATCGCAAACGTTGTCTAATTCTATCAATCATTTCCACATATTTTTTAGATCCAGGCGTATAATACTCGTCTAGATTTTCTTCCTCATCAACTTCAATTTCGTTTATTACGCTCCGCCCGGCAAGGTCCAATCTGGATCTAGATGTTGAGAAATTGAGAAATACACATGGGAAGATCAAGGTCGGACATGCAGGTCGCATATGAACTTCACTTGCGCCGTAGTCAAACAATATCTGGATGTTATCCTTTAACTGAGTACCTCTTACGATTGAGTCTTCACAAAAGAGAATCCTTTTGCCCTCTATCATCGATCTGATAGGAATCAGCTTCATCTTGGCAACAAGGTCTCTTACATCCTGGTTCTGGGGCATGAAGCTCCGCGGCCATGTGGGAGTATATTTCACAAATGGTCTCAGATAGGGGATTTTTTTCTCGTTAGCATAACCGATGGCGTGCCCAATGCCCGAATCCGGAATCCCCGCAACAAAATCAATTTTAACTTCATCATTCCTCGCAAGTGCAGCTCCACATCTATTACGAGCAAATTCTACGTTGATCCCTTCATATTGAGTGGCAGGGTAACCATAATAGACCCACAGAAAGGCGCAAATCTGCATTTTATCACCCGGTTTGTTGCGCTGCTCATACCCGTCAGCCGTGAGAAAGATGGTCTCGCCGGGTCCGAGATGCTTCTCGACTTTATAGCCGAGGTTGGGGAAAGCGCATGATTCTGAGGCCACGGCAAAAGCCCCTTCTTTTTTGCCAATTACAACCGGGGTCCTTCCCAGCCTGTCTCTGGCTGCGTATATGCCTTTCTGGGTTAGCAGCAGCATGGAGCATGAGCCTTGAATGGCTTCCTGGGCATTTCTTATTCCATCCTCAAGAGACTCTTCTTCGCAAATGAGCATGGACGCCAGCTCTGTCGGATTTATCACCCCTCCACTCGTTTCAGAAAAATGTTTTTTCTTCCTGAGCGCTCTTTGCTCAAGCTCTTCTGTGTTGTTAATCTTAGCAACAGTGACGATGGCGAATGTCCCCATATGCGAGCCGATAAGCAGCGGTTGCGGGTCATTGTCGCTGATAACACCAATGCCGCTATTTCCACTGAATCTTTGCAGATCAGCCTCGAATTTAGACCTGAAATAGTTGTTTTCGATGTTATGAATGGATCTGCTAAACCCGGTAGAGCTGTGTACCGCGAGGCCACCTCGTCTGGTTCCGAGGTGGGAATGGTAATCTGTTCCGTAAAACAAATCATTCACACAGTCATCCTTTGAGACAGTTCCAAATAGCCCACCCATGATCTACTCCTCGCTTAGGTTATGTTGAACCCGGACATTTCATCACGCCCCGGCGTGACTGCGACCACTCCAGGATTCCAGACACGACTATTAACCTAGCTCCCCAAGAATCTCTCCTCCCCTTGGACACTATGTCATAATTCGCCGCACCCGTCATTCCGGACGAGGCCGCCTGAAGCGGACGAGATCCGGAATCCAGTGAAAGTTCAATAACGTCATTTGGTGTCTGGTTCCCCGCCTTCGCGGGGACGCTGTCTGGATCCCGGCTCGCATCCCGCTTTACGGGACTTGGCCGGGATGACGTATTGCGACACAGCACCTCAAACGGAAAAAAACTTTCTGCGGAGTTAAGTGCAAAGGCATTTTCCAGATTTCAGATTGAAGGATGTCTGATGCAAGCTAGTTATTTGAGTAAAATAAGAATGCAACTTTAACTCCCACCGTCTGCTCTGCTTTACTCGGTCTTGTGCAATCTCAAATCCGCAATCCGCAATCGTCTACCTACTTTCTACCAACCTAGCTGATGCCCTCATGATATTCCTGCAGGGATCTCACTGAATCCTTTCCTTGGCGGTAGGCGGCAATCCCCCTAGCCGCGGCAAGGGCAGCAGCGAGCGTGGTGATATGCGGCACCTTGTATTTAATAGCTGCCTTCCGGATGTAGGAATCATCGTATTTGCTCAGCTTGCCGCTGGGGGTGTTGATTACCAGATGAATCTCCTTGTTCTTGATCCCATCCACTATGTTGGGTCGTCCCTCATGCATCTTTAAAATGAGCTCAGATTGGATATCGTGCTCCGACAAAAAGGTGTGGGTTCCTATGGTAGATTTGATCTTGAAGCCCAAATTGTCAAACTCCCGGGCAACCTCTAATACAGCCGGTCGATCTTTTTCAGATACAGTGATCAGAACGCTTCCCTCCGAAGGTAAAAGTTGCTGGGCGCCCTTTTGGGCCTTGTAAAAAGCGAGACCGAAAGAGTCGGCCATGCCGAGAACCTCCCCGGTTGATCTCATCTCCGGCCCCAGAAGTGGGTCAACCTCGGGAAACATGTTAAAGGGGAAAACCGCCTCTTTGACACCGAAGTGCGGAATTGACTGGCGCTTGAGGTCGAGGTCGGCAAGCCTTTTCCCGAGCATGACCTGGGTGGCAATTCTAGCCATCGAGATGCTGCAAACTTTTGATACCAGGGGTACGGTTCTCGAGGCACGAGGGTTGGCCTCAAGAATGTAAACGGTGTCATTGGCTATGGCATACTGGATGTTCATCAAGCCTACCACATTGAGCTCCACCGCAATCCTTCTGGTATATTCGTAGATGGTGTCTAGGTGCTTGGCGGGGATGCTGATGGGTGGGATTACACAGGCTGAGTCGCCGGAATGGATGCCGGCCAGTTCTATGTGTTCCATAACTGCCGGAACAAAGGCTTCGGTGCCGTCGGCAATGGCGTCCGCTTCGGCCTCAATGGCATTTTCCAGAAACTTGTCGATCAGAATGGGGCGTTCAGGCGTAACATCCACTGCCACAGAAACATAACGCTTGAGCATCTCCTCATCGTGGACCACCTCCATAGCCCGTCCGCCCAATACGTATGATGGCCGCACCATCAGCGGATAACCGATTTCCTCCGCAACCTGGAGGGCCTCCTCCAGGGTGCTAGCCATTCCAGACGCTGGCTGCGGAATGCCCAGCTTGCGCATCATCTGACGGAAACGATCCCGGTCCTCAGCCAGGTCAATGGTCTCCGGGGTGGTACCGATGATCCGCACCCCCGCCTGGGCCAGTTCATTGGCTATGTTGAGCGGGGTCTGACCGCCAAATTGTACGATAACGCCTTCCGGCTTTTCCTTCTCGTAGATACTCAACACATCTTCCACTGTGAGAGGTTCAAAATAGAGCTTGTCTGAGGTGTCGTAATCGGTAGAAACCGTCTCTGGATTACAGTTGACCATGATGGATTCATAGCCCTCATCCCGCAGGGCAAAGGCGGCGTGGACGCAGCAGTAGTCGAACTCAATGCCCTGACCGATACGGTTTGGGCCCCCTCCCAGAACCATGACCTTGGGCCTGTCGCTCCGTCCAACCTTGTCGGGAGCGTTATAAGTGGAGAAATAGTAGGCCGCATCCTCCACCCCGCTTACAGGCACAGGCTCCCAGCCTTGCACCACTCCCAAGGTTGTGCGCCGCAGCCTAATCTCAGTTTCGGGAATCTCTAGAATTTGCCCCAGGTAGCGATCCGAGAATCCGTCTTTCTTCGCTTGCACCAGCAGCTGCTCAGGCAATTCCTTACCCTTGTACTGGAGAATCTGCTCTTCTAGGTCAACAAGTTCCTTCATCTGTTCAATGAACCAGGGCTTGATGTGCGTCTTCGCATAGAGATCATCTATAGTTGCACCCTTGCGCAACGCTTCGTACATAATAAATTGCCGCTCGCTCGAGGGCTCAGCCAGTAGTTCCATCAATTCAGCCAGGGACCGCTCATGGAAATCTTTGGCAAAACCAAGTCCATATCGGCCGTTTTCCAGGGAGCGGATGGACTTCTGGCAGGCTTCTTTGTAATTCTTGCCTATACTCATTACCTCGCCCACAGCGCGCATCTGGGTGCCGAGCTTATCCTCGGCTCCCTCGAACTTCTCGAAGGCCCAGCGGGCGAACTTCACCACAACGTAATCACCGGACGGTGTGTACTTCTCAAGGGTTCCATCTCTCCAGTAGGGGATCTCATCCATGGTCATTCCGCCCGCCAACATGGAAGAGATGAGAGCAATGGGGAACCCGGTGGCCTTGGACGCTAGGGCGGAAGACCGTGAAGTTCTAGGATTAATCTCGATCACCACCACCCTGCCGGTCTTGGGATCATGGGCAAACTGAATGTTGGTGCCACCAATTACCTTGATGGCCTCGACAATGTCATAGGAATATTTCTGTAGCCGCTCTTGCAGTTGGGGATCTATGGTGAGCATGGGAGCGGTGCAATATGAATCCCCGGTATGTACTCCCATGGCATCAACATTTTCGATAAAGCAGACGGTGATCATCTGATTCTTGGCATCGCGCACCACTTCAAGCTCCAGCTCCTCCCATCCAAGAACCGACTCCTCCACCAGCACCTGGCCCACGAGACTAGCCGCCAGGCCTCGGCTGACAACGGTGCGCAATTCCTCGACGTTGTATACATGGCCGCCCCCCCAGCCACCCATGGTATAAGCGGGGCGCAGAACCACCGGATAACCAAGATCATCAGCAATTCTCTCAGCCTCTTCCACAGTGAAAGCTGGGGCGCTGTTAGGCATCTCGAGGCCAAGTTTATTCATGGTATCCTTGAAGGCAATTCTATCCTCACCACGCTCGATGGCATCCACCTGAACCCCGATAATTTTGACACCATATTCTTCAAGCACCCCTGCCCGCGCCAGTTCCGAAGACAGATTCAGTCCAGACTGGCCACCTAGGTTGGGCAACAGAGCATCAGGGCGTTCCTTCTTTATTATTTCTTTCATTCTCTTGAAATTGAGCGGCTCGATATAGGTAACGTTCGCCATACCTGGATCGGTCATGATGGTCGCGGGGTTGGAATTCACCAGCACAATCTCATAACCCAGTTGGCTCAGCGCTTTGCAGGCCTGGGTGCCGGAATAGTCAAATTCACAAGCCTGGCCGATGACAATAGGACCGGACCCGATAATCATCACTTTCTTGATGTCATCCCGCCTTGGCATACTAGTCTCCTCTTATTGCGAGCTGCGATTTCTGGCTGAGGAAGGTTGAAATATGGAGTAGTTTGAGGTTCGATGGAATAGTAGGAGAACAACCTTTGCGTGTCAAGCTAAAAGGATTAGCATAGAGGGATTTTAGATTTTAGAATGCAGATTGAAGATTGAAGAACTCAGAACCTCGCAGTAAGAAATGCAGATGTACCTCAATCTACAATTTTACCCTGTGGAATTCCCCCTATTGCGGAAGCCTGATGGAGTGACTAAAAATTCCAAATCACAAATCTCAAATAACAAACAAATAACAATGACCAAAATTCAAAATTCAAAACCTGTTTTGGTCATTTGATATTGGAATTTGAGA